>DATBQE010000065.1:0-12599 GCA_036561005.1 Burkholderiaceae bacterium
CCGACGCGGCATTCCTGGGCGTTTCCTTCAACGATATGTGCAGTTTTGGCGTGGCATTCGGTTTGGCAGTCTACTGGCGCCGGCGGCCGGAATTTCACAAACGGCTGATGCTCATGGCCAGTTGCTGTCTGACCGTTGCGGCGTTTGCCCGGTTTCCCGCTGCGCTGGTTCACGCTCCGTGGTGGTACGCTTATGTCGACGCTTTGCTGTTGCTGGGCGTGTCGCGAGACGTGATTGTGCTGCGCCGAATTCACCCGGTCTATCTTGCCGGCATTCCCTGCATCGTGGCCGCCCAATTGCTTGCGATGTACCTGTTCCTGGCTGCACCGGCGCCATGGCTGTCAATTGTTGCTGTGTTTGGGAAATGAATGAAAGGTCCGACGGGGAGCGCCGCTCAATGCGCGACTTCGACCCGATTTCGGCCACCGGCCTTGGCCACATACAAGGCCGCATCGGCGCGGCGCAAGAGATTGTCGAAATTAGGGTCGTCCTGCTTCAACACGGCCACGCCGATCGACACGGTGATTTTCAGCGACAGGTCACGCGTGGCGAACGTTTCGGCTTCCACTGCCTGACGCAGGCGCTCCCCGGCCGCATGGGCGCCGTCGGTGTCGACATGGTCGAGCAGGACCACGAATTCTTCCCCGCCCTGGCGTGCCGCCAATTCCGGGCCGCGGCAGGCAGCTTCCAGGCGTGACGCCACATGCTTGAGTGCGCTGTCACCCACGTCATGGCCGTATTGGTCGTTGACCGATTTGAAGTGATCGATATCGATCACGGCGAGCGCCAGCCCAGTGCCGGTTTGACGCGAACTGGTGAAGCGGTTTTCGCCGGCGTCGGTCATGGTTCGTCGGTTGGCCAGGCCGGTCAGATAATCGGTCGACGCGGCGTGCTCCCATTGACGGCGGATGCGTTCGGAGCACATGAGCAAAAAGGCCGTGGTGCCGATCACAGGCAGCACGGCAATCATGATCGGCGTGGCGACGTTGATCCAGCTCGCACCATCGACGACGTTGTTGACATTGCGTGCGCCGCCGAAAGCGAAAAAGCAGGCGCGCAACGCAACGAATATGGCATCGGCGATAAACATGCCCGACAGCACGCGGCGGCTGATGGCCCGGTCGCGCTGTTGCTGTGCGTTGAGGGTGGCAATACAACCCCCGAAAATTACCAACCATGCGAGCGACACGATCAGCACGCGTACAGGCAGATTGGGCGAGACGGAAATGAACCAGATCACGCCGGTCGTGGCAACAACCATGGGAAGCGCAATCCAGAAATTCTCAGGCCGTCCGTAGAATTGCCGGATGGCGCGCCAGTAGCCCGTGAAGCCGAGCATCACCATGCCGTTTGACAAAGGCAGAATGAAGGCGGCGGGCAGTTGGGCCTGCACCGCGAACAGGATGGAAGCGCCGGCAATAAGCAGCGTGGCGATACGCCAACTGGTTGCCGCCGGGCGCAGGGGCTTGGGCAGGTCGCGATGCATCATGCCAAGTACGCCGCCGTTGGCAAGCATCATCAGGGTAGCGATCAGGAAGGCGGTTTGTGGATCCATCTGGCTGGGCAATGGTGAAAGCGACCTTGTGCGCAGATTCTAGCAGGGATCAGCGCCGCCACACCAGTTGTCGGCACGTTTGCGGGCGGGAATGCTGCAGAGGTTCAGGCGCCGACCGCCCGACTGCCCGATTGGCCGCATAGTGCGCGCCAGTTGAAATACACGAGCCGGTCAAAAAACCTGTTATTGCTTTGCTTGCTATTTTTCTTCGCAGATAAGCTGTTGCGGTGTGCGTGAACGATAATCAGTAATGAATTGATCGAAATCGCCCGTTTGTTCGCGCTCCATCTTTGCCTGCTCCTCCATCGACTCGTGCGCCAGTTGCGTGAAAAAAGCCGACTCTTCCGCACTGGGCGGCTGGGCGTGGAATTGTTCTGCATGGGTCAGACTTTGCTGCAGCGCGAACCGTTCGAATGAGCCTCCATTGTCGCGGATTGCCCGCAAAACCCGGGCCGACGGCGTCAAGTCTGCATCGTTCAATTTGGCGCGTTGCGCAGCCAGTGCGTTGACATGGCTGTTGTCGCCACGCTGCTGATCCAGTAGTTGGGCAGTTGCTGCAATTTTGTCTAGCAGCGTATGGCCCCACGCGCGCAATTCAACCTCAGTGTCGCCCTTGTGCAGGGTCAGACCAGGTTGCCGGCCTTGCTTGACGGTGCGGGCAAAATTCTCGACATTTTTCTGCGCTTCCGCTTCATTGGTCAGCGGACTCTCGTCGAACGCGCAGAACAGCAGGAAGGCGTCGAGGAAGCGCGCGGTTTCGATATTGATGCCGAGCGCTTCGAACGGGTCTACGTCCATGCAGCGCACTTCGATATATTGGACGCCGCGCGCACACAACGCTTCGACAGCCCGTTCGCCTGACTTGATGACCCGCTTGGGCCTGATTGTGGCGTAGAACTCGTTTTCGATCTGCAAAACGTTCGTGTTGATCTGCACCCACTCGCCGTCGCGTTTGGCCCCGATTGCCTCGTAGGCGGCATACGGTTGGCGCACTGCTTTCGCGAGGCTCGTCATGTACTCGCGCAATGTATTGTAGGGCGGCACCAAGCCGGCCTGGGCATTGTTCTGATAGCCGAGATCGCTCATGCGCAGGCTGGTGGCATGCGGCAGGTACAAGGTATCGTCGGACAAGATTTCGAGCTGATGCGACCGGCCGCGCAGGAATGCGGTGGAGAGGGCAGGGGATGCGCCGAACAGATACATCAGCAGCCAGCTATAACGATGAAAATTACGGATCAGCGCGATATAGCTTTCCGATTGGTAGTGCATCGCACTGCCGTCGGATTGCTCGCGCTCCTGCAGTAGACGCCAAAGGTCTTCCGCCAGCGAATAGTTGTAATGGATGCCGGCAATACATTGCATCGTTTTGCCATAGCGCAGGGCCAGGCCGCGCCGGTAGACGTGCTTGAGCATGCCGATATGCGAATTGCCGTACCAGGCAATCGGAATTTCTTCTTCCGAAGGCAGGTGGCAGGGCATCGAATGGCTCCACAGCAATTCGCCGTTCATTTGGGTATGGGCGAAGCGGTGAATCGCGTCGAGCTCCTTGAGGACGGTGGAAATATCATGCTCGGCCGGAGTAATGAATTCCAGCAGCGATTCCGAATAATCGGTCGTGATCTGCGGATTGGTGAGCGCCGAACCGAGTCCGGCCGGGTGCGGCGTCATGGCGAGATTTCCCTGCGCATCGGTGCGCAGGGTTTCGCGCTCAATGCCACGCAGGCCCTGGCCCAATAGCGGGCGGTTGCGCGCATCGGCAAGCAGAGTGAGGCGGCTGTTCAGCAAATCGCTCAATTGACATCCTTTGGTAAGTACGGTGGTGCATGGCCGATCCGCCCGGCTCTGAAAAGGAAAGGGGCAACACCCGTCGGCTGCAAATTTCGAGCAAGCATAGCCGAAAAACGAGAAACGGGTTGGACGGTGAAAAAATGCCGTGCGGGGGCCCTTGCCGCACGTTGCGCCAGCGCCCAGCCCGTCGTCATTTTGCCGCAACGTCCATTTACATTCGCAATAATCGGGGGTATCGTAGGAGCCAATCGTGCAATCCCAAGAGGCGCACAGGAAGCGCGGTGGCCTGCAAGACGCGACGCTTCCTTTTTCAGTAGGGCTGCTTCTAAAGCGAAGGACCGCAGATGCTATTTCTTCGAAACACCTTGGTGACCGTGGCTGAAGGCGTATATCTGGTCGATGTTGCCGCCAAGCCCCCCGGCAAGACCTTCGACATCATCGCAGCGGTCGATGGCGAAAATCCGCCGCAACCCTTCATCGCCGCCGTCGAAGCGCTTGGTTTCAAGCGATCGGAATCGAAGACCTACACCCATGGCGACGGGAAAAAAGTGCTCGACCTGCTCTACCAAAAACCCGGCACAGATCTTTTTCAGGGATGGACGACAGCAGAGAAGGAGGCCAACCTGGCCGCCATCGAGAGTGCGCTGGCGGCATTCAACATCAAGGTTGCGCCGCGCGTCATGACCCTGGCCGAGGCATTCAAGTAAAACTTATCATTGCCTCCCCGGCGGGAGGCAATGATCACACTTCGTGATATGTCGAATAGAACGACGCGTAATTGTTATCGAGCTGGAAGTTGATGAAGGAAACGGTAATCGACGTCTCCAGCCCCTCCACATAGTGCCAGCAGCCGACGGGAATGAACAACACGTCGCCCGGATTGAGCACACAATCGATGACCTGAACGTCTTTCATCATCGGGAATTTTTCGTAGTCGATCTCCTTGCCGTCGACCGGCGTATAGCAATGGAAATTGTTATACACGTACGGCAGCTCGCAGGACGGAATCATCCGCACACGCTTGCTGCCCATGACCTGGGCCATGAAATTGTTGGTCAGATCGTGATGGAAAGGCGTCAGCGTGCCCTTCGGGCCAAACCACAGGAAGCCGTCATCGGGCGAGTTCGGATCGAGGTATTCGGGGATGCCGCCGATGTCTTCCCACAAGGCGGCCAAGGCCTGGCGGTTCAATGACGTATTATTGGCCGTCATGTAAAAGTCATTGGTGTTGCCCGCGTTTTCGATCATGTCGACGTATTGCCGCATGGGCATGGTCTGGCGCAATTGCGTGGTGTTGATCTCGTAATTGGGATCCTTGCTGCGCCCGATCTGCACCTGCACCATCGCATCGCCCACCTTGTCCCTCAGGTAGTCGAAATTCCATTTCTGCATGGCAGGCCAATTATCCAGCATGCCGGTAATGATGACGGGACGGTTATTAAGGTAATAGCGCAGGTAAAACTCGCCGCGTGAGAGCTTTTCGCGCCGCTCGATCGTGGTGCAGTTCGGCCCCTGGCGATTGAGCTTGCGGTGGATGTCCAGTATCCAGTCGTGCTTCTTCAGGCGGTTCTTGATGCGCTGCCCGGCCTGGCGAGCACCGCGCAGATAAGGACTGGCCAAGGCCTGCTGCAGCTCGCGCCCGGCATCGGCTTCCGCCACGCCGTTCGAAACCAGGACCTGAAACAGATCCTTGGGTTCGATATCGAGAGAGAGATTCTCGGCGATCCAGCGCCGCCACTCGTCGTCGATCAAAACCCGATTGATTGCAGTTGCCTGTTCCATTGTCTCTCTCTCCAGCGATGTTTTATGTGGTATTGCCATCGATTGTGCATGCTTGGGTGCGGCGTGGCAAGCTTCGCAGCCCGTAATAATACCAGCACCGGATCGGCCTGATTATCACAATGGGGAAGTATTGGTTTGAAGCAATTGGTATGCAACCACTTTTGAATCGGGAACGACGAAGGTGACATTTCACGAGTTAACCGGAAGACACAATTGACCGTTTGACAGTGAAGACAGCGTCGGAGATACTTTCAGTCATGGGAGGCTTGCTGAATTGCAAGCTTTCCTCAGGGTTTGACGCATTGCGCCAATTTCCATCAACCAACAAATAAAAAAACATGTCTAAACTCCTGGATTACATCAACCACCTCGATAAGAATTCCGACGCCCGCAATGCGCATGCGGCGGATCCGGCTGGACACATGACCAGCTATGGACTGAGTCAGGATGAGCAGGATGCGCTGCTGTCGGGAGACAAGCAGCGCGTTGCCGATGCGATTGGCATTCCTGCACACCAAATTCAAGCCTTGCACATTCCCGATACACCTTTCTAATTATCCGATGTCGCGTGCAGCATGCTTCATGGCGGAGCGGCCCATTGTCATTGCTGCGCTTTGGGTCGCGTTCTGCCTGATAATTCTTCCGGTTACTGCCTATTCCCAGATCGGACCGGAAATTCTGTTGAGCAAGGCAAGAAACGAATTGAATTCCGGGCCCGATGCGGCCAAGTCGACGCTGGAACAGTTAGGAAAGATTGAATCGACGCTGTCGCCAGACCAGAGGATCCAGTATTTTAGGTTGCTATTAGCATCATTTGCATTTCGCGGCATGTATAAGGAGCAGGTCACAACGAGCGAGAAAGTCCTGCCAGATATTACGGATTCGGACCAACGTGCGTTCGTTCTATATTACTTGGCCGACGGTTATTCCAGCTTAGGCGAGTACGAAAAAGCTCTACGTGCAATGAATGACAGCATATTGCTGTTGCCGAAGTTGGTCGATCTTAAGGCCAAGATGGGTGTGCTGCAATCTGCAGTCTCTCTGCTCGAGTCACTCCATGCCTATGACGAAGCATCTACGTACGCGCAGAGGCTGATTGAGTTGTCATCAGATCGCACTGGTTTGCCGGCATGCATGGGTGCCGGTGATCAAGTCGAAATCGCGTTTGTGCGACATGACGGTGACAAAGCAAGGGCGTTATTGCCGGAGGCGATAAAATTATGCGACGGCGCGGGGCACAAGATCATTACACTAAGCATTCAAGCATTAAATGCTGCCGATCAGCTGAATTCTGGTGGAGACGCTAAGGTCCTGCAAGAAAGTATCGCATTGCTTGCCAATTTATCGAAATTCAACGAACGATCCGATTACACGATACAGCTGGCAGACGCAATTGCCAAGCGCTACCTCGCATTCGGCCAGCCGGCAAAGGCTGAAATCTATGCAACTCGAGCCACTCAATGGGCTAATGCTGGCAATGCCATTTTATTGCGCCAACAGACTAACGAGACGATGGCGGCGATCATGCGTGCGCAGGGAAAACTGGAGCAGGCACTTAACTACCTCGACATCAGCCAAAGCTTGTGGGCCAATTTACTTGAAGAGCGTTCTCGCAAAGATTTGGCTTACCAACGTGTAAAATTTCAGACGCAAGATCAGTCGAATCAACTTAGTTTGCTTAGCCAGATCAACAGATTGTTGACCAGCGAGCGTGAGCTACAAGAACGTAACAAGCACAGTTTGGAGCTACTGGTTCTGGTCACCGGGCTCCTGCTCGCAGGTGTGGTGATTTGGCTTATTCGGACTTGGCGTCAAAAGAACGACTATCGTACATTCTCACAGATTGATGGCTTGACCAAAGTCAGCAATCGTGGACACTTCATCGCCTGCGCGGCCGAGGCATTTAAGGATGCACGTGGAAGTATTGCCGTCGTGTTGTTCGATTTGGACGAATTCAAGCAGGTCAACGACACCTATAATCATGCGACCGGCGATTGGGTGTTGAAAATGGTCAGCCTCACCATATCAAACTGCCTGCGTGCTCACGACTTGTTCGGCCGCATTGGTGGAGAAGAATTTGCCATTTGTCTTCCGGGTACTGCCGAGCATGAGGCAACAGTTCTGGCTGAGCGCTGCCGCAGCGCCATTGCAGCAATCGATTCCGGTCCAAGCGGTCACAACTTTTCCATCACGGCCAGCTTCGGTATCGCAATCCGCCCGCCTCACGGGCACGCCAGTTTTGAGGAGACTCTTGCCGTCGCGGATCACGCGCTTTATCGTGCCAAACATTTAGGTCGCAATCGAATTGCAGTTCATGGTGAATCGCCCGTCAATACTGCCTCGACTGCATGAACCGACTGACATCAGTTATGAACGTGATCGCTCAATTAGGGGCCGAAAGAAGTTCGACGATTTGAGATGGATCGGAGATACTGAATTCTCAGGTTGAATAACCGAAACTTGATGTTGTCGTGAGTTGGCAACATCCAGGTTTTCCTGCGAAGTCAAGAATTGACGTGGCCTGATCTTGTTAGTCGTTGTTCTCCTTTTTTACTTTCGTTCCTTCCCTTTATCGGAGTCGATCTGCTATGACGAACTTATTAGAATACTTTAATGTGGTGGACAAAAATGCAGTGGTGCGTGCGGCGCATCAGGCAGATCCAGCTGCGAGCATGAGTGCTTTCGGGCTTTCCATTGATGAGCAAAATGCGGTTTTATCCGGCAATACCCATATGCTTGCCGAAGCTTTGGGTATAGATAGCGCCGAAATTCCAGTGGTACATGTGCCAAATACGGTATTCGCACCGACGCAGCAAATTGTCGCTGAAGGCGTAACTGTTCACTAGTTTGATGGGCCGGGAGTTTTTCCGGCCTGCCTTGACCAGACTGCAAATAATTGCACTGCGCTGCAGCGCAATTTGATCTCATTAGATAGCAATTTCGTCGTACGTCAATATTCCTACCCTTGGAACGACAGCATGAGTAAAGAAAAACGCGGACGCCTCGTGTGCGTCGGCACCGGCATGCGCATGGCCGGGCAAATCACGCCGATTGCCCAGAGCTGTATTGAAACGGCAGATGTCGTCGTCGCAGCGGCATCCAATATCTTCCAGCGCAAATGGTTGCAGGAGCTGGCCAAAGAGTATATTTGTCTCGCCGACCATTACGATGTCGTCGAGGAAGAGGGCAAGAACCGCCGCGACACCTACCGCAACATGACGGCCACCATCATGGAACAGGTTCGCGCCGGCAAAACTGTATGCGCGGCATTCTACGGCCACCCTGGCATTTTCGCCTGCATTTCCCACATGGCTATCAAGGAAGCGCGTGCGGCCGGATTTGAAGCGAGCATGGAGCCGGGTATTTCGGCAGAGGATTGCCTGGTCGCCGACCTCGGCATCGATCCCGGCGCGCATGGCTTGCAGTCGATGGAAACAACGCAATTCATGATCTACCGGCGCCCCATCGATCCTAGCGGTTTGCTGATATTGTGGCAGCCCGGTCTCGCGGGTGATCTGACGCTGAAACGATTCGATACCGAACCGGCCCGATTGCAAATATTGGTCGACAAGCTGGCGCGCCACTATCCGCTCGACCATGAAGTGATCCTCTATGAAGCGGCCACCAATCCGTTCGAGAAGACCCGCATCGACAAGCTGGCATTGCGTGATCTGCCTGCCGCGCCGCTCAAGCAAATCACCACACTGGTGATTCCGCCGGCGCTGGAATTTGTCCGCGATGAAGAGACAATTGCGCTGCTCAATGCATTGTCCCCGTCGAACACGCTGGCGGCCTGAACTTTCAATCAGTCTAGTCGATCACTTCTCTTGCCCAGTGGCAGGGCAGGGGAGGTGCAATCAATCGAGGGTCTGCTTATACCGGTTCATCGCCACAACCCCCGCAACCAGCATGAACAACAATATCGGCCAGACATTGGGCCAAATATCGGCAATCGCATTGCCCTTCAACAGGATGCCGCGCACGATGCGCAGGAAATGCGTTAGCGGCAATGCTTCGCCGATGTTTTGCGCCCAGCCCGGCATGCCGCGAAACGGGAACATGAAGCCTGACAGCAGCATCGACGGCAGGAAATAGAAGAAGGTCAATTGCATCGCCTGCAATTGATTGCGCGCGATGGTCGAGAACGTGAAGCCGACTGCCAGGTTGGCCGCCATGAAAATGATCAGGGCGAGCGAGAGCAAGACCATGCTGCCCAGCATGGGTACGTCGAACAGCAGCCGCGCCGCAACCAATATGACCACTACCTGCACATAGCCGATCAGTATGTACGGCACGATCTTGCCGACCATGACTTCAGACGGGCGCACCGGCGTCGCAAGCAGGTTTTCCATCGTGCCGCGCTCACGTTCCCGCGTCATGGCCAGTGAAGTCATCATTACCATCGTCATGGTCAGGATCACGCCGATGAGGCCGGGCACAATGTTATAGCGCGACAAACCTTCCGGGTTGTAACGGCGCTGGATGCGAATTTCGTAGGGTGGGTCGGCTGCCTGCAGCGGCGCGAGGGTGCCGCCCAGATCGCGGCCGATTGCCAAGCGGCCGATGCCGTCGAGTGCAGCGAGCGCGTTGCCCGAGGCGGCAGGGTCGGTTGCGTCGGCCGCCATCAACATGGCCGGGTGTTCACCGCGCAGCATGCGGCGTGAAAAGTCGCTCGGAATGACCAGCACGAATTGCACATCGCCCTGTGCCAACAGGCGGTTTCCTTCATTCTCGCTTTGGATGCGGTTGGTGATCTGGAAGTAACTGGAATTTTCCAGGCCGGCGACAAAGCTGCGCGAGAATTGGCTGTCGTCGGCGATCAAGACCGCCATGGGTAAATGCTTGGGATCGGTATTGATTGCGTAACCGAACAAAACGAGCTGGATGATCGGCACCACGATCATCATGGCAAAGGTCAGGCGGTCGCGCCGCAGTTGGCGAAATTCCTTGAGCAGAATGGCGATCAGACGAGTCCAGTTCATTGTTTTCTGCTCAGTTGAAATTGTCGGAGGTATCGCGCATCAAGGCGATGAAGACGTCTTCCAGGCTGGTGTCGACCGCCTTGATCTGGATCGCTGTCGAACGATACGGGGCGAGCGCAGTATCGAGTTGCTCTTGCGAATTGGCGCTCACATGCAATGTGGCGCCGAAAGATGCCACGGTCTTGATCTCGGGCAGGGCACGCATCGCTTTTGCCAGCGGAATCAAGCCTTGCCCGGAGATTTCCGCCGTCACCAGTCCCGAGTTGTCGATCAACTCCTGTGCGGTGCCGCGCGCCAGCAGCTTGCCGTAGCAGATGTAGGCCAATTCGTGACAGCGCTCCGCTTCATCCATGTAGTGTGTCGACACGAGAACGGTCAGGCCGGCGGCGGCCAGTTCGTGCAGCTGGTCCCAGAATTCGCGGCGCGCCTTGGGGTCGACGCCGGCGGTCGGCTCGTCGAGCAACAGCAACTTCGGGTCGTGCAACAGACAGGCCGCCAGCGCCAGGCGCTGCTTCCAGCCGCCGGACAAGGTGCCGGCCAGCTGGCGGCGCCGGGTGGTCAGGCCCAATTGATCGAGTGCTGCATCGACCTTGTGCTTGCGGTTTTGGACGCCATAGACGCGCGCAATGAAATCGAGATTTTCCTCGATGCTGAGATCGTCATACAAGCCGAAGCGCTGTGTCATGTAACCGACCTGGCGTTTGATCTTATGGCCTTCACTGCGCAAGTCGTAGCCGAGGCAGGTGCCCGTGCCGTCGTCGGGAGTCAGCAGGCCGCACAGCATGCGTATGGTCGTGGTTTTGCCGCTGCCGTTCGGACCGAGGAATCCGTATATGCGGCCGCGTGGCACCTGCATGTCGAAATGATCGACCACGACCCGGTCGCCGAAGCGCTTGGTCAAGCCATGCACGTCGATCAGGATCTCATCCGGTTTGTCCAATGCCGTTTCCATGCGTCAGTGGGCGACAGGCCGAACGGTGGCGATACGTATTTCCAGCGGTTGGCCCGGATGCAGTCGCAACGCATCCGCTTCGGCCGGCCTTGCCTCGATCATGAAAACCAGACTGGCGCGGTTTTCCTTGCTATAGATCAGCGGCGCCGTGTATTCGGCTTGCGGCGCAATGAAGGTGATCGTCGCAGCGACGGGCGCACCGCAGCCGTCGCATTGCAGATGCACTTGCTGACCTATTTGAATCGCTCCCAGGGTTGGTTCGGGAACGAAGAAGCGTGCCTTGATGTGGCGCGGCGCCAGCAGGCTGACGACGGGGTTGCCGGCCGCAACCCATTCGCCTTCGCGATACAGGACGTCGATCACTTCAGCATCCTCCGGCACGCGCTGGGTTTTTTGGCCCAGTTTCCATTCGGCCTGGGCTAACACTGCCTGGGCCGCTTCCAGGTCATGTTGCGCAGCCGCGATGGCATCGCTGCGCGCCGCAAGGCGGTCGACCCTGACATTGGCTTGCAATTCCTTGACACGGGCACGGTCACGTTCGACGACAGACTGTGCGTCGTCCAACTGCGCGTGCGAAATGAAGTCGGCGCTGACCAATTGGCGTTGCCGCTCCAGCGTTTTGAGGTCGAGTTTCAAACTGGCTTCCGCCTGCGCCAATTGTTCCTGGGTGGCGTTGATTTCGTCAGGACGCTTGCTCTTCTTGAGATCGTCCAATTGCGCCTGTACCTGTTTGACGCGCGATGCCGCCTCCTCGCGTGCCGCACGTTCGTTTTCCTGCTCCAGCACGAAGGCCGGGGCATCGTGGGCCACATGGTCGCCCATCTTTAGCGACATGCGCGCGACACTGCCGGAAATCGGCGCGGCAAGACGCACATAATCCGCTTCCACGTAACCGGGGAAGGAGTCGGCTGGTTTTTCACTACAGGCGACAAGCATGAGCAGGCAAGCCGCCAGACAGGCGATGCGAGCTGGGATATTCATACTGATAGACCTTTCAAGGCAAATTCGATTCGTTGAATCAATGCTGCTTCGGACAGGACTTGAAGTTCCACGACGCCCTTGAGCACGGGCGGCAGCGCGTCACGCTCGGCCAGCGCCGACCCCATCAAGATCGGTGCAGCAATCGAGCCTCCCAGGAATGCCAGCACTTGCGCAATCGGCACGGCGGTGATTTCTCCCGAGGTCTGCGCCGCGCCGATCAGCGAAATCAGGATGCCGACGTGGCGCGGAATGTTGGTGCGCAAAAATTCCTCTGCGACGGCTTCTCCTGCCATGGCGTCGCCAACGATGCGCAGCAGAAGGAGCCGGTGTGCGATCGCGAATTGGCCCAATACCAGCAAGGCATTGCGCAGATTGTCCCTGGGGGGGCCGTCCTCGGCGATCTTCATCGTCAGGGCGGAGAACATCTGCTCGTACAATCGGCCCAGCAGAGTGCGGATGAAATTTTCCTTGCTGCGAAAGTGATAGTGAAACATGCCTAGGTTCACCTCGGCGTGCTCGGCTAGGCGGCGCGCCGACAACCCAGGGCAGCCAAGCTTGG
>DATBQE010000066.1:0-3565 GCA_036561005.1 Burkholderiaceae bacterium
CAACGAGCAGGAAACCGGACGGACTCGGGTACGCCATTGCCGGTTGTGGTTTATTTTCACGGCGGCGGCTGGCTGATGGGCGATCTCGACACGCACGATACACTGTGCCGCGAATTGGCCAACGGCTCAGGCTGCGCAATCGTTTCCGTGGACTATCGCATGGGCCCCGAGCATCGATTTCCGGCAGCCGTGGACGATTCGCTGGCAGCCGTATACTGGATTCAATCCCAGGCGGCGGCCCTTGGGTTGGACGCGACAAAAATCGCAGTCGGAGGCGACAGTGCCGGAGGCAATCTTGCTGCCGTCGTCGCCATTGCGGCGCGAGATGCGCAAGATCTGCCCCTGGCGTTTCAGCTCTTGATTTATCCGGCAACCGACATGCGCCGCACTGCACCATCGCATACGACCAACGGCCAGGGCTATCTGCTCACCAACGACACGATGACGTATTTCCATGATCACTACATTATCGATCCGGCGCACGATATCGATTGGCGCGCCTCGCCACTACTGCGTGACGACCTCGCCAACCTGCCCCCAGCGCTGGTGCTGGTGGCCGGCTATGACCCGCTGCGCGACGAGGGCTTGATGTATGCACAACGCCTCAGTGAGGCAGGAAATCGGGCCAGCCTCATCTCTTTCGAGCGGCAGATACACGGCTTCATCACCATGGGAAAAGTCATTGACGAAGCGAATACTGCGGTCGCGCTATGCGCGGCGCAACTGGCGCGCGAATTGAACGCAGAGGCACGCTAAAACTGTCGCTACGCGTCAATTCTGGATGATCACACCCGCCAGACGGAATCCCGCCGCAGTTTTATTGAAGAACAACGCACTGCCTGTGGGCAGTTTGCCCGCCACAACGGTCATATCGGTCAGGTAGATGCCGTCGCTGAACATGTACGCTGCTTTGCCGTTGTGATTGCACTGCAGCAAATCGTTGATCATGAAGGGGATTTGCTCGGAACCAGGGAGGTTGTCGTCGCAACGGCGGGCATCCTCGCAAATATCGCGCCTCACATTGATGATATTATCGGTCGGGATCGATGCAAACGCGCCTGGCAAAGAAAGATCCGGCAACACCTGGTTACCCATGTGGATATTCAAATTTGCGTCCAGATCGCGCTGGCGCAGTTCGAGACGCAGATTGCCCGACCGGTCCGTGGAACTCGACACGACTCGCCGTACCAGCAAAATCTTTTTGTCCGCCAGCGCGAAAACACCGCGTGCATTCTTGCTGCGCACTGCGGCCAACGTCTTGTCGAGGACACCCGCAACATCCTTGGTCACGGCCGCCGCGCTGCCGGTATAGGTAGCGCAATCGGCGGCCCGGCAAGGCATGCCCGACAGTCCTAAAAACAACACAGGCACGAGCCAAAAACCACGCATTTTCACCCTCCTCGCGACGAAACGCGAATACAAAACACGAATTCAAAACGCGTAAGCTAGCACAAACGGCATATATGTTGTAGTGTGTCGAAAGAAACAGGCTGCGCGCCATTAAGGCGCGCCGACGCTAAATCAGGCCCCGGCGGCACGAAAAACCAGGCTGAAAGGATCGTTTTCTTCATGGACAGACTAGGAGCATTCAAGACCATTGCCGCAGAAGCCGCACGGGGAGAACTGGTATTCCCCACCAACGTCAATGCTTCGCTGAAATTGCAGCAGGCGCTTGACGATCCTGATTGCCACATGGAAGCGGCAGCGAAGCTTGTGCAGGCGGAGCCCTTGCTGGCCGCCCGCACAGTGGCGATAGCCAACTCCGCAGCCTATAACCGTTCAGGCGGCGAAATCACGAACGTGCGCACAGCCGTCATGCGGCTCGGCTTTCAAACGCTGCGCACACTGGTGGCGGCATTGGTGGTACGCCAATTCGGCAGCATGATCACCACACCGTCTCTGCGCACCAAAGCGGCCCAACTGTGGGAGCATACCGCGCACGTCGCGGCCTTGGCGCAAGTCATCGCCAAGCGCGTGACCCACGTCGATCCGGAAACCGCCATGTTTGCCGGCATTGTGCACGAAGTCGGCGGCTTCTATCTGCTGTCGCGCGCCAAGGATTTCCCCGGCTTGCTCGATGGCGATCTTGAAGACTGGGTCGAGTATGGCGAAACCAAGATCGGGCGTGGCGTGCTGAAACAATTGTCTGTGCCGGACTCCGTGACCGAAGCCGTTGAAGCCTTGTGGTATGGCTTCCGTGCGTTGCCTCCGGAAACCTTGGGCGATACCTTGCTGCTGGCCAATGACCTGTCCCCTGTGCCTTCGCCGCTGCAGCAGCGCGCGGGCGCAACCACTGTGGAGTCGGCTGCAACGATAGACTTCGTCGTTGGCGATGGAACGCTCGCAAGCATCCTCGAAGAGTCGGCCGAGGAAGTGCAATCGTTGACTGCCGCACTCCTATTGTAAATCCCAGCGATACTCCATCACGAAGGCCGACTGCTCGGGCCTCTCGTTACGATATGCCGGCTTGAAGCGGCAATGGATCAGTGCATTCAGGGCGGCCTGGTCGAGATCGCGAAATCCGCTCGATTTCACTATCGCCGATCCAACCAGTTTGCCGTTGGCTCCTATTGTGAATTGCATTTTGACGACGCCATGCTCGCCGCGTTGCATTGCCGCACGCGGATACACCGGTCGGCATTGATTTACATCGAGTATCGCGGCACGCTCGCCGATCGAATCCGCTGCCCCGCGGGCAACATGGCTGCTACAGGCAATGACCATCGACAAACATGCGACCATACGTAACTTGTTATCGAGCCCTCGATGTTGCATAATTATTGCCCAAATGAAACGAAACAATTTCTCACATTTAAAATAACAATTTTAATGCGCGCGGCGCTAGCATGAATCGTTGAGCAGACATGGCAAACGCGCTTCTTGCGGTATGCCGCATTTGTCCGACCGCTTTGATCTTGCCATAGTTATGCTGTTCGACCATGAAATCAGGAGCCATGACATGAAATTGAAACCGACCATCATCGCCCTGCTCGCAGCAGTCGCGTTGCCGCTCGCAGCGCACGCCGACCTGCCGGGCGATCACCCGGGTTATTTGCATGCCTTGACCGATCTGCGCGCCGCGCGCTGGAACCTCGGACATCGGCCCGGCGACGCGGCGGTGAGCACCCAGGAAGACATCGCCATCACGGAAATCGACCGCGCAATCGGCGAAGTAAAAAAAGCGGCACGTGAAGACGACAAGAACCTGCGCGCTAGAGCGCAGGAAGATGCCAATCTCGATCATCCCGGCCGCCTGCATCACGCGGTCGACTTGCTGAGAGCGGCACATGGCGACCTCGACCGCGAGGAAGACAATCCACAAGCGCGCGCCTGGAAGCATCGCGCGCTGGAACATGTCGATCGGGCCATAGAAGCGACGCAGCATGCCATTCGCGACGTCGAGCATGGTTAGGAGTCTGCGCGGCAGAACGAGTCGAAGCGAAATGGGTGGGAAAAGGGCCCAATTTGGCCTCGCTTTTGAGGACTGTAGCCGTAGCTACAGCCGGAAAAACGGGGGCGAAGTGGGACTTTTCTCCATCCATTGCAGCCGACTCGCTTCTGCCGC
>DATBQE010000067.1:0-2863 GCA_036561005.1 Burkholderiaceae bacterium
GTCCATGGCGTCAATTGGGAGCATCTAAAAACAGCCGGTCGTAATGGAACATTGGTTGTGGAGTCCAATTACAGGAAGTCCGATGCGTTGATTCGCGATTCATTGGCCATTTTCGACATGTCGCCCAACACCGTCACCGGAATGCATGACCGTCAGATGCGAGCAGCGGCCGCCCAAACCCTCTGCGTGACCAATCGGCAGCCATTACTCAACCAGCTTTTTCCAGACGCGGAATTATTTACCTACGATTTCAATAGAGAGTCCTTGCGACAAAAGGTCGAATGGATGCTGGCTCACAGATCCGAAACCGTTGAGCTGGGTGTTGCGTGTGCCGGCAAATTCGATGAAACGTTCACGATGGAAAAGACATTTTTTCAGCTCGATTCCATAGCCGACATGGTGCGGCAGAATTTCTCCACTGAGCCTCCGGCTGGTGCGCCAAATTACCTTAGCTGGCCACCGAAAGAGCTGAAGAATCGATATGTCCCTCCTGAAATACCTCCGGAGCATCGCGTGAGGCCCCCTGCGGTGTCTTCGGAGGAACGAAGCTGGGTTCGCCGCATGCTATCGAAAGCTTAGTCCTCAGCAGTTGAGTGTGCAGTGGGTCTGACATGTACATGGTCTCCTGTTAGCGCCCGGCATTTCTATTCAGCGGTGAATTACCACCATCAGGGCCTTGGCCTCGGTCTTGCCGGTGTTTCTGATGGCATGGCTACGGTCGGCTTGGTAGCGAGCAGTGCCGCCGAGCTTTAATTTTTTCTTCGTCCCGTCAACTTCCACGTCCAGCGCGCCGTGCAGGACCGTCAAATGCTCCATGGCGCCAGGATCGTGCGGCTGCGAAACCAGCTCGCCACCGGGGGCCAGCGTCAGCTCATACCATTCGAACTTCCCGGCCAATTCCATCGGCCCCAGTATGCGCAGCACGTATCCGGCGTGATCGCCCGGCAGTGTCGGCGTTTCATGCGCGTCGAGGATGCGGATTGCCTCGACTTCGCGCGTTTCGTCCGACAACAATTCTCCGATTCCTATACCGAGCGCGTTGGATAGGCGCCAGGCAACGGCAATTGTCGGATTCGCTTTTTCCCGCTCGATCTGAGACAGCATCGACTTCGATACGCCAGCCGCGCGCGACAAATCGTCGAGCGTGAGGCCGCGTGCAAGACGCAACTTCTGCAATGTTGCGCCAACTTCCGGAGGGGACGCCTGTGCCACAAGATTTTTCATTTCTGCCGCTTGCAAAGTTCAATGGGAATCGCTAATATCCATTATATCGAACTTTTGTTCTAAATAATGGATTTCGTGAGAAATGCTGGAAACGGGATTTTATCGCGAAATTGCCATGGAGCCAGATTTTGATTTGCAAATTAGCAATGAAAGATGCACAAAAGCGCATGGCCGATCCACAAGACCGGCATGCACAGACAACTATCCGGGACGACAGGAAAACGCCATGAGCGCCAACAAAAAGGAAAGCTTTTTCACAGGCTTGGACGACAAACTGCAGGCATTGCGCAGCGATGGATTGTATAAGCCCGAACGGGTGATCGCCTCACGCCAGGGCGCCGAAGTCGTGTGCGACGACGGCCGCACCCTGATCAATATGTGCGCCAACAATTATCTTGGCCTCTCCGGTGACGAATCGATGGTGCAGGCATCCATTGCAGCAACGGAAAAATACGGCTATGGCTTGTCGTCGGTGCGCTTCATTTGCGGCACGCAGACCGTGCACAAGGAGTTGGAGAAGGCGATCTCGGATTTTCTCGGCATGGAAGACACCATTCTCTACGCCGCAGCTTTCGATGCCAACGGCGGCGTATTCGAACCCTTGTTCGACGAGCAGGATGCCATCATCTCGGATGCCTTGAACCATGCCTCGATCATTGACGGCATACGCCTGTGCAAGGCGGCGCGCTATCGTTATCAGCACAACGACATGGCCGATCTCGAAAAGCAATTGCAGGCGGCGGCGGACAAGCGCCACAAAGTAATTGTGACCGACGGCGTCTTTTCCATGGACGGCACCATCGCGCAATTGGACAAGATTTGCGACCTGGCCGACCGCTATGGCGCACTGGTAATGATAGACGAGTGCCATGCTTCGGGATTTATGGGCGCCACAGGGCGTGGTACGCATGAACACCACAACGTGATGGGCCGTATCGACATCATTACGGGCACTTTGGGCAAAGCACTGGGCGGCGCCATGGGAGGCTTCACCGCCGCACGCCGCGAGGTGATTCAGACTCTGCGGCAAAAATCGCGTCCCTATCTGTTCTCCAATACGCTCGCGCCTTCCATTGCCGGCGCTTCGCTGACGGTTCTGCAGCGGCTGGCGTCGTCAACCGAATTGCGCGACAAGCTGCACGCCAACACGGCGCATTTTCGCCAGGCGATCAGCGAACTTGGTTTCACCATCAAGCCTGGCACGCATCCGGTCGTGCCGGTCATGCTGTTTGAAGCGCCGGTGGCGCAAAAGTTTGCCCAGCGCCTGTATGAATTGGGCGTGCTGGTGAGCGGATTCTTTTATCCGGTCGTGCCGATGGGGCAGGCGCGTGTGCGCGTGCAATTGTCGGCAGCGCACAGTACCGAACAACTCGATCGCGCGCTGGCGGCATTTGCCCAGGCTGGACGCGAACTCGGCATCTTGAACAAAACAGTTTGAAGTTAAGGAGTCAGCATGGAACGTATTTTGGTCATCGGTGCCAATGGGCAAATCGGCAGCGAACTGGTGGAGGCACTGGTACTGCAACACGGTGCAGAAAATGTCATCGCAGCCGATATCGGCCCGCGTAGCAGCTTTGGTGTAAAGCGTTACGAGCCCATCGATGTGCTCGACTGCAAGGGCGTGGCGCAAATCATCGAA
>DATBQE010000068.1:0-5305 GCA_036561005.1 Burkholderiaceae bacterium
TGAAAGAATTTGGAGATAACAATGCTGACATCCACGCGCCAACCAACTGACACAAAGTCTGTTCGAACGGCATCGCGCAAGGTAATTGCGCTGGTAATGAGTTTGTTCTTTGCATTTGGATTTTGTACCGTTCTGGTGGACACATTAATACCAAAACTGAAGGCATTGTTTTCCTTGTCGTACACGGAAGTCATGTTGACGCAATTTTGTTTTTTTGGTGCGTATTTTATTGTGTCGCTTCCTGCGTCACGCTTGGTAAGCCGGTTGGGTTATTTCGAAAGCGTCACACTCGGCCTGGCAATCATGGCGGCAGGTTGTCTCTCATTTACACCTGCGGCGCAGCATGGCAGCTATCCCGCCTTTCTTGCCGCCCTTTTCATTCTTGCCGCCGGTGTCACGATCGTGCAAGTTGCCGTAAATCCGCTCGCAACACTGGTGGGCGATCCGACGACGGCCCATAGCCGCTTGACGCTGGCACAGGCGTTCAATTCATTGGCTACCGCCGTTGGCCCACTGTTTGGCGCCGCGTTTATCCTTTCCGGTGCGCTGGTTACGCCAAATGCGGAAACACTTAGCCCCTCGGCGCTGGCGGCATTACGCCAATCCGAAGGAAGTGTCATTCAGCTTCCATTCGTGATGATCGGAGTGGTTCTTTGTCTGCTTGCCATGGTTTGCTGGCTATGCCGCCATTGGGCACCGCATACACAAAATGCAAGGACAACGGGAATCTTTAAAGGATTGTTGACACATACACGCCTGATGTTTGGCGCAGTTGCCATTTTCCTGTACGTTGGTGCTGAAGTATCCATTGGCAGTGCCATGGTGAGTTACCTGATTCAGAAATCCGTATTGGCGCTTACTCCAAAAGCGGCAGGTTCGCTAGTCGCAGTGTATTGGGGGCTGGCCATGGTAGGGCGATTCCTGGGCGCAGGATTACTGAATCGGATCAAGCCTGGCTTGATGCTGTGTGTTTTTGCGATCGGTGCTGCAACCTTGGCTGCTGCGTCCAGTTTATCGTTTGGCGTTGCTGCCGCAGTGACCTTGCTGGCTGTCGGATTCTGCAACTCGATCATGTTTCCGACAATTTTTTCCCTTGCTGTTGAAGGCCTAACAGATCAGGTTCCACAAGCGTCGGGATTGTTGTGCTTATCAATCGTTGGCGGCGCGATTGTTCCGGTCGTTACGGGAGCGGTGGCTGATTTGAGCGGGTTGCGGGTTGCCTTGTGGGTTCCGGTGCTCTGCTATATTGGTATCGCATCGTATGGATTGTTCTCCTACAGAAAAAATGCAATCACATTTAAAGATGTTTCTCCTGTCTGAATAATGTCAACCTAGTCAAACATCGATCATTTGGCTGACATTAACTGTACTTCCGTAGAGCCATGTATTCTCTACGGAGTTCGCTCTGTCTACGGCCCACTACGACTCAAGCCAGATTCAGCGTAACGTCGATATTGCCGCGCGTTGCGTTCGAGTAGGGGCAGACGATATGGGCCTTGTCGATCAGGGACTGGGCTGCGTCGCGTGCCATGCCGGGCAGCGAAATTTTCAGTTCCACCTCAAGCCCGAAACCGGTCGGGATAGGGCCAATGCCGACGCTACCGTTGATCGCGACGTCAGCAGGAATGGCGATGTGGTCGCGCCCGGCGACGAACTTCATGGCACCTAGGAAGCAGGCGCTATAGCCTGCGGCAAACAGCTGCTCGGGATTGCTCCCTTCGCCGCCAGCACCGCCGAGCTCGCGCGGTTTGCAGAGTTTCAACTCAAGTTTGCTTTCCGGCACGACCGCATGACCGTCGCGGCCTCCGGTGACTTGCGCGTGGGCCCGATAGAGAACGTTCTCGATAGACATGGTGTGGCTCCTGGTAAATAATTTATGAAGTAAACCAACTATTGTTGGGCAAAGTTCGAAGCGCGTTGGCGCATCGAACCAAATTGCAAAAACGCCTATTTTTCGCCTGCCTCGACTGCTTCGATGATGACCTTTGCAACGGCAGCAGGACGCGATTGCTGCGGTACATGGCTGGTCGGCAGGCTGGTGACCTTGGCACCTATTTTCTTTGCCATCGCCCGTTCCATATCCGGGTTGATCATGCGGTCCTTCTCGCTGACGATATACCATGAAGGTTTGCTGCTCCAGGCGGCAACGGTCGTTTTTTCGCCCAACGCCTTGCTCTGGATCGGACCTTGGGTTGCCGCCATGACGCTGGTTTGTACGGCAGGCAGGTCCTGGGCGAAGTCATTGGCTATTGCGTCGGGCGGCAGGGAAAGATAGCCGTCGGCATCGGCCACTGCTTTCGCAATTCCTGGCGACGGCGGGTAGTCCTTACCCATTTCCGCAAGTGCTTGTCCCGCACTTGGGGCAAATGCAGCGACATAAACCAGGCCGGCGACCTTGTCGTTCTGCCCCGCCTCTGTAATCACCATTCCACCCCAGGAATGACCAACCAGCACGACCTTGCCGGCCTGGCTATCGATAGCCCGTTTGGTTGCGGCAACATCGTCAGCCAATGAATTCAAACCATTCTGTACTTCACGGACCGTGATGCCTTTGGCTTGCAACAGCGGAATGACCTTGTTCCAGTCGGAACCGTCGGTGAAGGCGCCATGTACAATGACCACTGAGGTAGCGTGGTTGGATGGATTTGCCGCCTGTGCCAGGTTGCCTGCGAGAAGGCCGCTTGCCACCAAAATTTTCGCAAGAATCGTACGGTTTAGCATGGGAATTGTCCAATCGTGGAATTGCGGCAGAGCGCCGCGGAAAGGACATTATGCGGAGCCGGCCGCTTGCCGCACATCGGTCAAATGACCGACCTCGGCTTCTCTCATCGAATGATAAAATCAATGCGGTGTGGCAACGATGGCCGATCGATCCCCCTCCTATCTCCTACTATGAATAGCGTATCCAAAGTACCGGTAAGCGACGCCATGCTGGCGCTGGCCTTTGTCGGGGATCTCAGCAGAGGCCAGCCGACCAACCATTCCCTGCGCACTGCAAGGCTGGCGGCCATGCTGGCGGCGGCCGATGGCGCCGACGAGGAAGAATGCGATGCTGCTTACAGCATCGCCTTGTTGCGCTGGTCGGGTTGCTCTGCCAACGCGGCTGGCTTTGGGGAACTGTTGGGCGACGATGTTGCCGGCCGCAGAAAAATGGCGGAAGCGCTCCAGCCCTCCTCCAACATCTCGCGCGACTCGATTTATCCGCTTGCGCAAATCCATTGCGAAGTCTCGGGCGATGTTGCCGTGATGCTGGGCTTGCCCAGCGCCGTCGAAACCGGGTTGCGGCATATTTTTGAAACCTACAATGGCAAGGGCTTTCCCGGCTTGGTGAAACATTCCGATGTGCCGGTGTCGGTCTACCGCGTCGCGCTGGCCGGCGACCTGGAAGTGCTCAGCCGCGTTCACGGCATTGAAGCGGCACTGGCCTTTGTGGAAAACCACGGCGGCGCCAAATATCCGGAGCAACTGGTCAGGTTGCTGAGCCGCTTTGCCAAGGAATGGCTCGCGCTGCTCAGTGCGGAGGAGCCGATTCCGCTCCGTGTCCGACCGTCTTCCGCCAGCGCATCGAGCGAGATTTCCCTGATGCTGGTTGCCGACGTTATCGATTTGAAATTGCCCTGGCTGGCCGGGCATTCCCGTCGGATAGCCGAACTGGCGCGTGCCGCCGGCGCCATGCAAGGATTGACCCCAGCCGTCCAGGAACAGCTCCACAGTGCCGGATTGATACACGGTATCGGCCGCGCCGCCATACCCAACTGGATATGGAATACGCCGGGCCGCCTCGATGCGTCGGCGTGGGAGCAGGTTCGGCTTGCCCCATATTGGACTTGGCGCGCGGCACAGCAAATCCGCAGTTTGACGCCGGAAGTGAATCTGGCCTCCCACGTCTACGAACGGCAAAACGGCACCGGTTATTTTCGCAGTGCTGCCGACGAAGCGATCACCGTTCCTCAACGCACGCTGGCAACCGCGGCCGCTTGGACTGCATTATGTTCGTCCAGGCCATGGCGCGCACCGTTCAGCAAGGAGGACGCCGCTGCGCTCCTGCGCGATGAGGCGCTGCAAGGATGTTTCGACCACGCCGTCGTTGATGCCGTCCTGGCGGCGGCAAATGGCCAACAGATGAAGCAGCCCTCGAAGGTTGCCACCATATTGACCGATCGTGAAGCCGAGATATTGGCCAAGATCAGCCTGGGAGAAAGCAACAAGGAAGTAGCACGAAGTTTGGCGGTCAGCCCCAGTACGGTCCGCACCCATGTGGAAAGCATTTTCCGAAAATTGGATTGTTCCACTCGCGCCGCCGCGACGCTCAAGGCATATACCTTGGGAATTATTTAGCGGTTTTGTCAAAATTGAAAGCGCGCGCGAAGTGCAATGCGTAGGAAATTCTGCGTCCAATGCGTGGAAAATACGATCACCCCAATTTGGTGCTGGCACGATGATACTTTAGGATGCGCACAATCAAGTTGTGCCAACGCTATGAACGGCGACGGGAATGGCTGAGATTGCATCGTATTCAGCCAGCCCAGTCCGAAAATTCTGCTGCATTAATAATTCCAACGAGACAGGCATGGTTATTGATCGCCAAGTCTTAACATTCGAATTACGCAGCGCTTCATTAGCGGAATACTAACTTGCACCGCCAGCGATGAAATATCATTTTTTGCACGATCCTATCTGAACCGTCGGGCGACACGATCCGTTATATCTTCGCGCAGATGATTAAATCCGTCGGCATCGTCCAGCACGATATCAAATTTCAATTGACAACCTAAAATGTGCGGAATAACATTGATTTTGTCAATTGGAAACGTTTCCATTTAGTAATTGGAATCGCTTCCATATTTGGCGAACACACCCGCGAGCGGTGGCGCCTGTTCCTTTGAGACAAAGGTCGATCGACTACGCTGGCGAAATTGGCGAATCAGAACAACATGGAGACAACATGAACTATCACCAATCAATTATTAAACTTGTAAGGCGCACGTACCTTTTTATTCTGTCAGCATCTTTGACACTTTTTGCTTTTCCAATAACTTGCAGCGCAGTTGGAAACTATACAGTCAACTCGAACAACGCCTACAACTGGCTCATATCGCAAAAAAATGCGAACGGTTTGGTCACAAGCTTCCAAGGCGGCAACGTTTGCTACACATACGATAATGCGGTTGCCATCACTGCATTTCTCTTAAAAGGTGATACCGCAAGTGCCAAAGCAGTGCTCAATGAGTTCAAATCATTGCAGCTCTCCGATGGCTCCTGGTACAACGCGTATTATACGAACGGTGGTGTCCAAGAGGGTCTA
>DATBQE010000069.1:0-19022 GCA_036561005.1 Burkholderiaceae bacterium
GGCTCTGGCATTGACTTCTGCGTAGGTCAACGCTTGATCTTCGAATACGAGCGCTGCGCTGTCCGGGGTCTTTGCGGCTTGGGCCTCGAACAGTTGATGCACTGTGCGCTCGCCTGCATAGTCTTGCGCGGTGCCGTTCCACTCCACCAGCATGCGATGCTGTTCGGTTTCATCCAGCATAATCAGTCGTCCGACTGCGCAATCCGGATCGGCCACCACGGCCTCAAGCAGGCGCAGGAAATGCGTCAGCATGCGCTCGATGGTCTGCGCGAGGAAAAGATCCGTGTTGTATTCCATGTTGCACATCACGCTGCCATCGGGCAAAACACGTAATGTGAATGTCAAGTCGTAACGCGCCACACCGCCGCGTTCTTCTTCAATGTTGAGTACCGAGAAATCCAGATCCTGGAAGGCAATGCCTTCCAGCGGATTCTCAACCAGGGTGAAAGAGGTCTGGAAGAACGGCGTATGTCCCAAACTGCGTTCCGGCTTAAGCGATTCCACCAGGCTTTCGAATGGTACGTCCTGGTGCCGGTACGCATCAATGGCCGTGTCTTTGGCAGCCTGCAGCAGCGACGTAAAGGACCGCCCCAGATCGACATTGAAGCGCAAAACCAGCAAATTCAAAAACAGGCCGATCAGTCGATCCGAGCCCGGCACTTCGCGCTTGGAAATCGGCGTGCCGACGGCAAAATCGGCCTGACCGGAATAGCGTCCCAGGAGCACCCCGAAGGCCGCTATCAGGGTCATAAAAAAGGTCGCGCCGTTCTGTCGGCCCAATTCGCGAAGTTGGCGCGAGATGTCGGGGGCTATCACCACATTGCGCGTGGCCCCGGCAAAGGTCTGCTCACGAGGGCGCGCGAAATCAAATGGCAACTCCAGGCTGGACGGCAAGCCAGAGAGCTTGTTGCGCCAATAATCGATTTGCTGCTCAATCTGTGCCGTCCGGCCGGGGTCGCCCTGCCAGGCAACATAGTCGCCGTACTGGAATGGCAGCGGCGGAAGTGGTGCCGCACCATTGTCCTCGTTATAAAAATGTGCCAGTTCCTGCAGCAGGACTGCGGCCGACTGGCCGTCGGCCAGAATGTGGTGCAAGGTGACGTGAACCACGTGCACAGCGGCATCCCCTGTCCCATCCCGACCATCCTTATCAAGCAGCTTGATCAGGCAAAACCGGAACAGCGCATCGCTGCACAGGTCGAAATGCGTGCTGCTTTCCCGATGGCACAGGGCGTGCAATTCTTCCTCGCCATGCGCGGTCTCTTCCAGCAGCACGAACGGCGCCGGCGGATCGATCATTTGCAGCACGTCGCCATCGCGTTCGACAAACCGCGTGCGCAAGGCTTCATGACGGTGGATGATCTTGGTAACCGCGGCTTGCAGCTTTTCCTTGTCCAACTTGCCCTTCAATTGCAGAATCAGCGGAATATTGAATACCGCGTTTTTCCCCATGAATTTGTACAAAAACCACAGACGCTTCTGGGCTGGGGAAAGTTGCAGCGGCGATTCACCGCGTGGGCAGATCTGCAGCACCGGCAGTACCAAGCCCTCATCACCCTGGTGTGCATCGACCAGAGCCGTGAAGCGATCCAGTGTCTGATTTTCGAACAGGTCACGCACAGAAACGTCCGCTCCGAACGCTTCCCTGACTCGGGAAACCAGGTGCGCGGCAAGCAAGGAGTGGCCGCCCAGCTCGAAGAAATTGTCGAAGCGCCCCACTGCCTCGACTTGCAGCAGTTGTGACCACAATTGCGCCATGCGCCATTCGGCTTCGCCAATCGGCAACATGCCGGCGCCATCGGCCGATTCGAGTTTGACCGCCGGCAGGGACTTGCGATCCACCTTGCCATTCGCAGTGAGCGGGAAGGCGGCAAGCCTGGCGAAACCGGCCGGTACCATGTAAGCCGGCAGGCGTTGCTGCGCGAATGCGCGCAAGCCATGCGAATCTATCTCCTGCGCAATCTCTTCTGCTGCGTCGTCATGCATCAAGTAATGGGCAACCAACTTGCGGTTTTCCTCATTGCCCTGCACACTCGCAACCGCAGCCTTGATACCAGGATATTGCATCAGGCAGGACTCGATTTCTCCCAGCTCGATCCTGAACCCGCGCAGTTTGACTTGCTGATCCTTGCGCCCGACGAACTCCAGTTTTCCATCCTTGCGATAGCGCACCAGGTCGCCGCTCCGATACAATCGTGCGCCGGCCTGCCGCGAAAACGGGTCTGGAATGAATTTCTCGGCCGTCAATCTCCTGTCATTGGCATAGCCGCGTGCAAGGCATTCGCCGCCGATACAAAGTTCCCCGACAACGCCGACTGGAACAAGCTGCAGCGCATCGTTCATCACGTAGCCGTTCACATTGGCGACGAAGGAACCGATGGACACGTCTTCCAACCCATCGACCGTACCCGAAGTGCAGGCAATGGTGCATTCGGTCGGGCCGTAGGCGTTGGTCAGCTTGCAAACGCCGGACCATTGCCTGGCGATCTCTTTCGGAATTGCTTCCCCCCCCACGCTAAGCGAGCGATAAGCGGAAAAATCCCTGCTATCGAGCGTGGGAAGAAAAGCCGGCGGAATATAGCCGCGATTAATCGCGTGCTTCTTGCTGTATGCGCTGAATTCTTCCGCACTGGTCAGCACGTTGACCTTGGGAATATGCAATATGCTGCCCGACAGCAGCGAGTTGAATATTTCGGCGCTGGCGGCATCGAACGTAATGGGCGCGAATTGCAGGTTGCGGCATTCGCCGTTGAATCCGCGGCGCAAAATGGAGTCCTGGCACAGATTCGACAGGCTGGAATGCCGGATCATGACGCCCTTGGGTTGCCCCGACGTTCCCGAGGTATACAGCCAATACACCAGATTGTCCGGACACAGGCCGATACTGTTTCGCGCAATATTGGGATAGCGCGAGAGCGGGTCGTAGCCGCCCTGCTCCAGCACTTGCGGCACGTTCACATTGCGCAGCGTATCCGAGCGCATGAAGTCCGGCAGTGCAACGTTAGACAGCACCCATTTGACGTCCGCGTCCTTCAATATGAACTGGGTTCTCTCGGCGGGGAGCCAGGGGTCCAGGGGGACGTAACAGGCGCCCGCCTTGACGACGGCAAGAATGGCGACCACCATGTCGATGGCGCGCTCGAAAAACAGGCCCACATGGCTTTCGAGCTCAAGTCCGCCATCGAGCAGGTGACGCGCCAGCCAGTTGGCGCGGTTGTTGAGTTCGTGGAAAGAAATGCTTTGGTTCTCGAACACCAGGGCGATAGCGTCGGGACAAGCATCGACACGCCGCTCGAACAATTCATGGACGCAGGAATCAATGTCAAAGCTCGAGGTAGTCTGGTTCCATGCCTGAACTTGCCGCTGAAAATCCTTTTCGCTAACGCAGGCAAAAACGGAAAGCGGGACGGACGGCTGTTCCCCGAGAGACTCGACGAGGCTTTTAAAACTGGAAAGCACACCTTGCACCGTTTCGGCGTCGAACATGTCCGTTGCATACTCGAGCTTGCATTGCAGGCCCTCCGGCAACATCTTCACCAGCAAGGTCATGTCGAAATGCGCCACACCCTCGCCGCCATTACCTGCGGAATCCTGGGCCTGTGCGCGACCGGGTTCTTCCAGTTCGGCCCAGCCCCCGCCTTGACCTTGCAAGCCGTCTTCGTTGAGCAGCGCGAACATCACCTGGAACAAGGGCGTCGTGTTCAGGCTGCGCGCCGGCCTGATGGTCTCGACCAAAAGATCGAAAGGAATGTCCTGGTTTGCCAGCGCCATCAACACGACCTCGCGCGTCTCCCCAATCAACTCGACAAAGGTTTTCTGGTCTGACGGCCTGCAACGCATCACCAGGGTGTTGACAAAAAAACCGATCACATTTTCCAGATCGCGGTGCGGGCGATTGGCAACCGGACTGCCGATGGCGATATCATTCTGGTTGGTGTAGCGGCCGAGCAGCACCGCAAATGCCGACAGCAGCACCATGTACATGGTCGCATTGTGCTGCCGCGCGAGGTCTTTGAGCCTGGACGCCGCCAACCCGCCGATACGAATTTCTGCCGCGGCGCCGCGATGGCTGCGCTCGGCAGGACGCGGACGGTCCGAGGGCAGATCAATGCAAGGAGGCAGCTCGGCGAGCTGCTGCCGCCAATAGGATTCATATTCCTTGAATTCGCCATTGTGCAGACGTTTCTGCTGCCAGGCGGCATAGTCGGAAAACTGCAGGGGAAGCTGCGGCAGATCGGCCTGTGCATTGCTCGACAAGGCGCCATACAGTGCGCCAAGATCGCGGATGAAGATCGATACCGACAGGCCATCGAAAACACTATGATGGAAGGTCGCCAACAGGCAATACGGCTTACCTGACGTTACAAAGCTGCGTTTCACCAATGTCAGGCGATACAGGCAATCCCCATTGAGGTCGAAGCAGTAGCCACTCTCCCGGGCGCACAGCTCTTCCCAGCGCGCCACGTCGGCGGCATCTTCCACGGCCAGCAGAACCTGTTGATCGTGGATCTGCAGAGTCGGCTTGCCGTCATGCACGGCAAACGTGGTCCGCAATGCCTCATGCCGGTCAACCAACGCCTGCAATGCTATTCTGAAAATGTCAATATCCGGCGTTCCATCAAGCCGTACCACTCTTGCAATGTTGTAAGTCGGGTTCGGTCCTTCCAACTGCGCCAAAAACCAAAGGCGCTGCTGCGAATACGACAAGGTCTTGACGGAAGATGATGCAAGGAGCGTCGCACCGGCACCCTGACCGACGTCGCCAACCTTCCCGATAGTCTCGATAAACCCGGCCAGGGCCGCCACATTGCGATGGACGAACAGCCGATCAATCGCCACTTCAACGGAAAACGCTTCCTGTATACGAGCGAGCAACTGCGCAGCGAGCAGGGAATCCCCGCCCAGTTCGAAAAAGTCGTCGAATCTGCCAACCCTTTTGCGCTTGAACAGCGTGGCCCATAGCGCCGCCAAGCGGGCCTCGACCCCGCCTTTCGCCACCACAAAGCCATTGGCGTTGCCGGTCTCGCCGGAAACCGGCGAGGAAGCTTGGTCAGGGTTGTCGTCTGCGCGAAATTGCATCAGGCCGCCCCCACCCCAACCAAGTCATCGACGATGCCGAAGATGATGCCGGCGTTGCCGGATTTGAGGATGTCATTATGCTGGGCATCCACATGGCGCACATCGAAATCGTTGCTGACGAAATTGCCCCACGAATACTTTTCATCGCGCATCATCGGGTCTTCCAGGAACCCGTCGAGATCGGCCAGCGACATGCTGTGCGGGTAGCTGCCGGCCTTGACGTACACAATCCTCAAGCCATCGATGCTTGTCGGCGGCTCATAGACTGCTAGCGAACGTTTCTTGCCGGCCTCGACGATGTTGTTCAACAAATCGATGTTGACCCGCGATTCCGATGCATCGGAGCCGACGCCATGCAGCATCCGGCCCAACTGCTCGGCGGGCGTTTCCATGATCTGTGTCGCCAGGCCGGCATAATCGGTCTGATTGAGCTTCATCGGAGCCAGAATCGAATCGATGATCAGGGCCTGCATGAAATTCATGAAGCGCTCATCCTGGCGATAGTAGAAGTGGGGAAACGAATCGACCATCATCAGCATCGGCACTTCTTCGCCTGCCGCTTTCAGTTGATGCGCGATTTCCAGGGCGACCACACCGCCATAGGAATAGCCGAGCAGCGGATAAGGGCCAGATGCCTGGAGCCGCTTCATCTGAACGATGGCGTCTTGCGCGATCTTGCGAATATCCGTTTCCATCGTCGCCAGGTTGCTGCTGATTTCACCGACCAATACCCGGTACTTGCCCGCGCTTTGCGCGGCGAAGTCGGTGAAATCGAAAATATTGCCATTCAAGCCCGGGATACAGAAAATCGGCTTTCCGTTCCCGTCGTCGCCCATGGGCACGAAATCGATGCTCAGGTCCGCCGCCGGGGTCTTCCCCGCGGTGCCGGCTGCGGCAACCTTGCCGGACGTTTGTGCCCCCTCGAATTGGAAGCGCTCGCCATATTCACCGGCCAGATGCTTTGCCAGATGCCGGATGCTAGGGTTGGCAAAGAAGGTTGCCATCTTCAGCGCCAATCCCATGCCCCGCTCAACCGTATTTTTCAATTCGGTCATGGACAGGGAATCCACCCCGAGCGAAGCAAATTCGGCGTCGTAGGCCACGTCGTCCTTCAGGTCCGCACCCAGCACCTTGTTCACCTGGCCTTGCAGGAACAACTCCAGGTTTTGCACAACACTGTTCCCCGGGTTCTGCAGGAAGACGCGTTGCAGTTCACCCACGTTTGCCGCTTCGGTTTCATTGCGCTGGACGAGGTTGACCAACATCCTCGACCTTGCGTCCGAGGCCTGGCGCGCACCTATCTTGCAAACCACTCCCTGCACGTTCTGGTTCAGAATCAGGCGCTCGAGCGACATAAACGCCTCTTCTTTTGAAATGAAGTGGCTCATGTCCATTGTGCGCTTTTCCGCCAGGCGCGCCGCCATGCCCACATCGGCCCATGCGCCCCAGTTGATGCTCAGGCCGGCAAGATTCTGGCCGCGCCGATGGCTCATCAAGCGATCCATGAATGCGTTCGCCGCCGCGTAGTTACTTTGGCCGCCGCCGTCGATAATTGCCGACACCGAGGAAAAACATACGAAGAAATCAAGCGCAAGGGGCTCTGTAAGCTTGTGCAAGTGCAGCGTTCCCAACACTTTCGGTTTGAATGATTTCTCGAATTTCTCGATGGTCTGCTGCTCCACCAACGCGTCTTCGAGGACACCTGCGCAGTGCAATATCCCGCCCAGCGGCGCCTCACTGGACTCGATACCTTGAACAATACGGGCGACATCGTCGAAAGCCCCGATGTCTCCCTTGACGGCATAGACATTGACGCCGACCTTCCTGAAATCGAGAATTTCCCGCGCAATATCGCCGCTCGGGTCGCTGCGGCCGACCAGGGCGACATTTCTTGCGCCCAGACCGATCAGCCATTTCGCACTCAGGAAACCCAGCCCGCCCAGCCCGCCGGTGACCAGATAGGTCTTTTCCGGGAAAACGAACGACGCACGCGTCGGATCGCGTTCATGCTGATCGAAGTTGACGACGACCTTGCCGATATTCTTGCCTGCGGAAAGGTAGCGATAGGCTTGCTGGGTGTCGCTGACGGAAAATTCCTTCATCGGCAAGGCGTGCAAGGCGCCGGACTCGAAGTCCGCCAGGATTTTCTGCATCAGGTCGTGAATGACCGAGACGCTGCCGACCCCGCCGCTTACCTGATCTTCGCCGACCTCAAAGAATCGATAGTCGACATCCGGGCGGTAGGATGCTGCTCTTTCAGTGCTCCAGATATCCTTCTTGCCGATCTCGATAAAACGGCCGTTCTTGCCCAGCGCATCGAAGCTTTTGTTGATGAACTCGCCGGCAAGGCTATTTAAGACGATGTCCACGCCCTCGCCCTTGGTGACGTCAAGGATCTGCGCGGCAAAATCGAGAGAGCGGGAGTCGAAGATGTGTTCAACGCCTTGTTGCCGCAAATGCTCCCATTTACCCTGGCTTGCAGTTGCATAAATCTCTGCACCGACCGATTTCGCAATCTGGATGGCCACCTGGCCGACGCCCCCGGCCGCAGCCTGGATCAGCACGCGGTCACCCGCCTTGATCTTGGCCAGATTGTAAAGTGCGTAATATGCCGTCATGAACACGGTGGGAATGCATGCCGCCGCCGCATAACTGAGCGAGGCCGGCTTGCGCACCACGCGCTCCACATTGACGACGAAATCGCTGGTCATGCAGCCGTTATGCCAGACGATGACGGCGTCGCCCTTCTTCAGATGGGAAACACCGCGGCCGACCCGCTTGATTCGGCCGGCGCCTTCCATGCCGAAGTCGAAATCCACGGCATGGCGCTTGTTGGGATTGAGGAAGCCCAGGGCCCAAAGCGTTTCCTTGAAGTTGAGCGCGACGCTGCGCATCTCGACCATCACTTCATTGTCACCAACCAGGTCGGGGATAAACTCGCGTGCGGCAAAATTGTCGAACGTGCCGAAGCGCGTCAGGCGGACCTCAAACGGCCCTGACGGCAGGTGCAACTTATTGTTCGCGCCTTCGCTACCGGCGAAGTTGCGCAGGCGCGGCGCAAAGCGCAGGCCGGCGCGATACCCCAACTGATTTTCCACCACTTCTCCAAGAACCAGGTCGGAAACAAAGGCGTCGCGCGATGCGTCTGTCAGGTCCAGGTCGGCCCGAAAGCAACGGTACTCCGGATGCTCGATGGTCAGCGTATTGCCGATACCCCAAAGGACAGCTTGATGGGCATTGTATTCATCGATGGAAAATTCCTCATCGATCAATTGGGCACCGGACGTCGCCACCACAAGCCGCGGCGGGGTATCCGGGTCGCACCTGGCGATGAGCTGTGCCAGACCCAGCAGATTCATGCTGAGGCCCATGGCTTGTTCGCGCTCCTGATCCTGAGCGCCGAATCCCGACATAAAAACAATGGTATCGACCTGAGAAGCCCTGATCAAATCGAGCGTTTCCTTCGACAGCGCCAATTCACGTTCGAACGTGCCGACATCGGCGCAGCGCTTGCTGATTTCATAGGAACTGGGCTTGTTGGCGTCGTCGATCAAACCGTGCGCAAGTTCAATGATCTGCCTGTTTTCCTGCTTCAAGACGGTTTTGATGCCCTCGGCCAGCGCGTTGGCGCCACCGATCAGCACCCAGGCATTGCCGGATTTCGGCGATTTGGCGATATCCTGTGCGGTCTTTTCCCAACCGATTTCGAACAGCACCTCGGCAAGCCGGTCTTTCTCCACAACCGAATCGGCTATTTCCTTTTGCAGATAGTGCTCGATTCTGGCGATCACGCCACCCCGTTCGGAAAAGATCGTGATCTCGCCGATGGAATATTCTTCATCGGCGTGCTCGCACCTTATTGCATGGACATAAAACGAATTCGGCACCACGTCGTACACGGAAAAATTGCGCAACCCGACCGGCAAGGTTCCGCTTTGCGAAATTTTCGGGCCGTCAATGACCTGGAATGCCGCATCCAGCAATACAGGATGGAAGCTGTACTGATCCACTTCAGGATAAAGGTGTTGCGGCAGTTCCACCAGGCCTACACTCTCGAGTTGGCCGGCACTGTTCTCGCCGATCCACAGACGCTTGATTGCGCGGAATGAAGGGCCAAAGGTAATGAACTTCAGCGCATCGTAATAACGGCTGAGCGGCAGCAACTCGCTGCCAGCCACGTGGATCAGGGCCGGCGCAGGGTAGGTTTCCGGATTGATCGAATGGGGCGTAATCTTGCCCTTTGCGTGCAACACCCAGGTGCCGCGGTCCCCGACCTCGGACTGGTCCTCGTTCCGGCTCAGGATCTCAAAAGTGCAGCCGTCGCTGTCGGCGGTGGCAATGACCTGGATCACCTTCCTGGCACCCTCATGCAGCATCATGACCTGCGCAAACCGGATGTCATCAACCTTGATCTTCTTGTTCTTGATGAAATACTTGCCGACCTCGAGCGCCATCTGCGTATAGCCGGCACCGGGGAAAATCACCGTTTCAATCAAGCGATGGTCGGCGATGAATTTCGGCGTGTCCCGGTCGATGATATTCTCGAACACCACCACCTTCGCAGAAGAGACCACCCTCCGGCCCAGCAGCGGATGTTCAAGCGGCAGCTTGTCATGGGCGCTTTCCTTGGGCCGCTTGAACAATTCCTCGTCAAGCCAATAGCTTTTCCATTCAAATGGATAAGTCGGCAGGGATACGCGATTGCCGCCGGATTCGCCAAAGACCTTTTCCCAATCGATGGCAACGCCGTGGCAATTGGCCTTGCCCAGCGCCCCAGCCAGGAAATCTGCAGCGCCAACGTTGTCTTTGGCGCGCGGCAAGGTGGCGACCGTGAAGCACTCAAAGTCGAAGTTATTCTGACCCAGCAGGGCGCACAGCGTGGCGCCGGGCCCGATTTCAAGGAACACGGAATCCTGTTCCATGATGGTTTGCGCACCCTTGGAAAACAATACCGCTTCGCGCAACTGGGAAACCCAGTACAACGGGTCCGTGGCTTGCCCGGCTGTGATCCATTCGCCAGTGACGTTGGAGACAAACGGAATTTCCGGCTCGTGCAGCGCCACACTGCGGACAAATTCCTCATAAGCCCCGAGAATCGGGTCCATCATGTGCGAATGGAAGGCGTGCGAAGTATGCAGCAGTGTGCTCTTGACATTGGCTCGTGCAAGCCTGGCCGAGAGGCTTTCGATTGCCTCCTGCGTGCCCGACACAACGCAAGAGGCAGGGCTGTTTTCTCCTGCGATGGAGACGGAAGCATCAAGGAAAGCGACAACCGACTCCTTGGGTAGCGGCACGGAAAGCATGCACCCCCTGGGCATTGTCTGCATCAGACGGCCACGATTGGCGACCAGTCTGAGCGCGTCGCCGAGCGAGAATACGCCTGCCAGGCAAGCTGCGGCATATTCGCCGATGCTGTGGCCGATCATCGCATGCGGCTTGACGCCCCAATGCATCCATAACCGGGCAAGAGAATGGGAAATGACGAACAGGCAGATTTGCGTATATTCGGTCTCATTGATAGGCGACAGCCCCGCCTTGACGCCGGCATGCGCCGAAAAAAGAATCGGCAAAATGTCGATGCCCAAGGACTCATTGGCCTTCGTGGCGCATTCGTCGACGAAGGAACGGAAAACCGGTTCCTCCAGATAAAGCTGGTATCCCATATCGACATGCTGTGAGCCCTGCCCGGGAAACATGAATACCGTCTGCCGCACCACTGCCGTCGGCATGTGATGAATGGTTTGCGACCCGCCATCGCAGGCCTCGATCAGCTTCTCCCTGCTGTCGGCAACGATATGCAAGCGATGGTCGAATTTCTGCCGGCCGGCATTGAGCGTAAAGGCGATGTCGCCGAATTCGACCTCAGGATGCTCACGCAGGTAATTAGCCAGCCTGCCCTTGCTGGCCAACAATGCCTCGTCCGATTTGGCCGTCAGGACGAAGACCTTCTGATGCGCTCTCACGTTGACTTCGCGACGATGCTGCGGCGCTTCCTCGACAATGGCATGCACGTTGGTGCCGCCGACACCGAAAGCGCTGATCCCCGCGATGCGCTTGCCGTTATAGGGCTGCCAATCGCTCAACTCGCGGTTGACGTAGAACGGACTCTCTTCAAAATTGATGGCCGGATTCGCTTCCTTGAAATGCAAAATCGGCGGAATTTTCTTGTGATGCAACATCAGGGACGTCTTGATCAGCCCGGCGATACCGGCGGCGATGCTCAAGTGGCCCACATTGGTCTTCACCGACCCGAGCGCACAGTACTGGTTGTCGTCGGTGTATTTCCGGTAAACCTTGCTGATCGACTCGATTTCGATCGGGTCGCCGACATTGGTTCCAGTTCCATGTGCTTCGACATAGCTGATGTCGCGTGCACTCACGCCGGCGCGGCTGATGGCATCGTGGATCACACTCATCTGGCCCTTGACGCCGGGCGCCATGTAGCCGATTTTTTGATTGCCGTCGTTATTGACGGCGGTGCTCCTGATGACGGAATAGATCCTGTCACCGTCCCTGAGGGCATCGGACAACCGGCGCAACATCACCATACCGGCGCCACTTCCGAAAATCGTGCCGGAGGCATCCTTGTCAAATGCCCTGACATACCCGTCGCGGGCGGACAGGCCGCCCTCGAGGTACTGATAGCCTACGTTCACCAAAATCTCGCAGCCGCCCGCGATGGCATAATCGCAGTCATACATCAGCAGGTGGTTGCACGCCTCGTGCGTTGCCAGCAGCCCAGTTGAGCACGCACTGCTCAAGGAGATGCTCGGTCCGCTCAAGCCAAGCTTGTGCGACAGTTGTGTCGCGAAGAAATCCTTGATCGCAACAATCCGCTTTGACACCTCGTTCTGCTCTTCCAGCGGCGACTGGAACAGGTTGTAATACATCCAATACTTGCTCTCCGCGACACCGAGGTAGATCCCCGTGTTCGTCCCTTGCAGGACATGGCCCGAGTCTTCGATGCATTCGTGCGCAGCTTCAAGCAGGATGCGCAATTGCGGGTCCGCCATCCTCGCTTCCCTTGGTGAAAAGCCGAAGAACTTTGCATCGAACAGACTCATGTCGTCCAATTCATAGCTGCGCGTCACATATTCGGGGCTATCGAGTTTGTCCTTTGCCACACCACGCTTTTCCAGCTCTGCCCGATCCAGCGTCCTTCCGCAATCCCGGCCCTCGACCAGGTTGTTCCAGAATTCATCTCGCGTACTGGCCTTCGGAAACCGCAAAGACAAGCCAACTACCGCGATGCAATTGTCCAAGTCGTTCATAATTTGATACCGTCCCTTCTGTTTCGAGTCGCACGCACCTTGCTCAAATTGTCTGCCCGCCTGCTCACGCCGGACGCATGTTCAGGCGGGGCATGGCTTTCGCTTTCGCGGGAAATATGTTTCGACAATTCACTGATGTTTGAGTAAATATATAAATCCGTAACCGTCAGCTTCTTTGAAAATACCCGATTGATGTTTTTGATCAACGCGACCGACAGAAGCGAATTTCCACCGATATCGAAGAAGTTCTTATCCAGCGAGATCGCCGTTGCAGGTGTGCCCAGCACCTCCGCCCACATGGCCAGCAGTTCTTTCGTGACCATATTGTTTGGGGCCGATGCCAGTGTTTTCGGCCTGGCCGGAACGCCCGGAACGGCGACTATGGACTTGAGCGCCGCGTAATCGATCTTGTGCCGGCTGTTTTGCGGCATTTTCTCGAGCACGACGTAGCTGTCCGGCATCATGTACGCCGGAAGACTCTTCATGAGCTCCTGCTTGACGCCAGACTCTTCGAAAAATGCTCCCGGCCTGGTCTGCAGGTAACAGACAATTTTCCCAGCCCCGGAAGTGCTGTCATTGAGTTCTTCATAGACAACGGCAGCCGCGACCACCTGACCGAGGTCTTGGGCCGCATGTTCAATTTCCTCCAGTTGTATACGATAGCCGCGATGTTTCACCTGCCGGTCTCTTCGGCCGACGTAATGCAGATTGCCGTCGACATCGACAAAGCCGAGGTCTCCCGTGCGGTATACGCGGGTGCCCAGTGCATCGTGAAGTGAGAACTTGTCCCGAGTCAATTCCTGGGCTTCGTAGTAACCGACCGCCAGGTGCGGCGTGAGGACATGAATTTCCCCCGTATCTCCGTCGCGCACAGTCAGCCCTTCATCGCCGACAACCTGGATATCCACTGCGCGGATCGGCTTGCCAATCGGCACATTGCCCGACGCCGCATCGCTGACACTCGCGCCACCGCACACGTGGTAACACATTACCTGCGGCGTTTCCGTCGTTCCATACACATTGACAAGCGAACCCGAGACGAGCAACGACTTGACGTGTTGGGCCAACGCACTGCTCAAGGGCGAGCCACCAACCGCCATCACGCGTACCGAGCCGAGCGGCACCGTCTCGTCGCGCGGGAAAATAAGTTGTGCGAGCTGCGGCGTCGCGTGGATCACGCTGACACCGGCCGCGTCGATCCAGCCATGCAAGCCGCGACGCGTCGTCAACGCCTCATTCGATGGGATCGAGACGCAGGCGCCGATACAAAGCGGAACAAAGATATCGCGGATCAGCGGGTCGTATCCGAGCCCGGACAACATGCTGAATTTGTCGTCGCACGACAGCAAAAAGGCTTCGCGGTACCAGTCGATGAAATTCAGGATGGGGCCCACATTCGTCAGCACCAGTTTCGGGCGCCCCGTCGTGCCCGAGGTGGCAACGAGGTAAAAGGCACGGTCCCCTGCAGGGGGGCTGACCCTTCTGCTGATTTCCCTGTATCCGTCGTCCAAATGTTCCATATGGCTCTTTTCGAGCCCAAGATAGCCACTCAACCGATCGCCGGAAATTCGCTGCGCTTTTGCCCGGTCCGAGTATCCTTCCGAACCGAGCCAGACGATATTCCTGACATCTTCAAGTGCATTGGCGATGTAGGACTCAGGCTGATTTTCGCCCAACACAAAAAACACCATGCCCGCTTTTACGCACGCCAACATCGTTAGGACGAGAATCGGGCTTCGCTCACAGTCGATGACAACAATACTGCCGGGAATGGAGACATGACCCTGGATGCTTGATGCGAGAGCATCGCTCAGTCGATCGAGCTCTTCATAGCTCCAGGTCCGCTTGTCGAATTCTATTGCCGCGCTGCTCCCAAATCGCCGCACAGCAGTGTTGAAGCGATCGTAAATATCCGGAACATTGTTCGTACTCAAGGACATAAATTGATTCCAAAGTTCAAACCGACATAATAAAAACGGACGCTGGCCGGGAAAATGCATCGCCGCTACTCCCGCAGACTAAAATTCTCCTGCACATCCCGATTGCCACTTTGCATCAATTTTTCATTGAGGCATTCAGGTTCACACGCGCTGGAAAAAGGAGTCGCGCAATATAGAAATTGTGCATATCCGTTTTCCGAATGAAATCATGTACCAAAAGTGCGCAGGGAAATATAGCAGAGAAATTTCGACAAAATTTGATGATTTAATGGCGAGAATGTGACGCTTCCATGGAAGCGGGATGACAGTTTTACGACTTGGAGCAAGACAGTAATTCGCAGGCACTTATTCGCAGTCGACCTCAACATGCCGAATGCGATTCAAGGTCACTCAATTGAGTATCACGATAAATTCACATTTCGATCACACAATCGCCACCCTTTCTCAAAACTTGTGTGCTATTTTTGCGAGGCTGCTTGTTATGCACGAGGCAAGGCAACGGTGGCTTGATGGTTTGACAGAGACGCAAATTCGCAAATGTTTTTTGGAGAGAATGATGAAATGGATCAAGCCCGGTTTTTTCGAGCGACGCTTTGGCTTTGAAATTACCATGTACGTCGCGAATCGATAGCATCGGCCAAAAGCTACAGGTAGCGTATTGCGCTGGAGCGCTGATCGTTCAATTTCTCGCAGCGTCACCCTTCGCCACTGGGGCCCGTTGACCTATCAGCCATTCCATGAAAATCATAGTTTTAGGCGCTGCCGCGGGCGGCGGCTTCCCTCAGTGGAACTGCAACTGCAACAATTGCAGCGGTCTGCGCCGGGGGACGATCGCAGCTGTGCCGCGCACGCAATCGTCCATCGCGGTTTCCTCAAACTCCCGAGACTGGGTTCTGGTCAATGCTTCACCCGACATCCTTGCGCAAATAAAGGCGACGCCGGAATTGCAACCCGCCCGCGCGCCGCGAGATTCCGGCATTGCTGCGGTCATGCTGACGGATTCGCAAATCGATCATGTTGCCGGCTTGCTGATGCTGCGCGAAGGCAAGGCTCTGCCACTCTATTGCACCGACTCTGTGTGGCAAGATCTGAGTATCGAGTTTCCATTGACGAAGGTGCTATCCCATTATTGCGGCGTGAGCCGGCATTCGCTGGCTGTGGCCGACTTCACCGGCAACCGCAATGCAAGAGATGGCGCGGCGACGGCGATACCGGGTATCAGCGATCTCCGCTTTACACCGATCGCGGTCAAAAGCAAGGCGCCGCCCTATTCTTCGCGCAGCGCCGGCCCCGAACCTGGCGACAATATCGCACTCATCATTGAACACCTGAAGACACGAAAGATGCTTTTCTACGCTCCCGGTCTCTCTGAGATTCACCCGCAGGTTGAAGCGGCAATGCGTGAGGCGGACTGCCTCTTGATCGATGGCACCTTTTGGGCCGCCGACGAAATGATTCGAGCGGGATTTTCAAAGAAAAGCGCGAGGGACATGGGGCATTTGCCGCAATCCGGCGCAGGTGGAATGATCGAGGTGCTCGAAGCAGTGGGGACGAAGCGCAAAGTACTCGTCCACATCAACAACACCAATCCGATACTCGACGAAAATTCGCCCGAGCGTGCCATCCTGGCCCAAAAGGGCATCGAGGTTGCCTATGACGGGATGGAGATCATTTTATGACCGCTACAGCAGAGGCAGCCTGGTCACGCGACGAATTCGAGACGCAATTGCGTTCGAAGCACGTGAACTATCATGTCCATCACCCGTTTAACATCAAAATGAACGGTGGTTTGTTGTCTGCCAGCCAGATTCGTGGTTGGGTTGCCAATCGTTTCTACTATCAGATCAATATTCCACTCAAAGACGGCGCCATTATCTCGAATTGCCCGGATCGCGAAGTCCGCAGAAAATGGCTGTTGCGCATCCTGGATCATGACGGATGGGAAGGCAATGCCGGCGGGATCGAGGCGTGGACGCAATTGGGTGAGTCCGTGGGCATTCCACAGGACGACCTGTGGTCGTTGAAGCATGTCGTGCCGGGCGTCCGTTTTGCGGTTGACGCCTATGTCAATTTCGCCCGGCGCTCACCCTGGCAAGAAGCAGTCTGTTCATCGTTGACGGAGTTGTTTGCCCCTGCCATCCACAAAGACCGCCTCTCAAACTGGCCCGAGCTCTACCCCTGGATCGTCCCTGCGGGTCTGCAATATTTCCGCGACCGGATATCGTTGGCGGAACGAGACGTGGATCATGGTTTGCAAGTGACTCTCGATCACTTCCTAACGCGGGCCGAACAAGACCGCGCGCTCGAGATACTTCAATTCAAACTCGACGTACTTTGGTCCATGCTAGACGCGATAGAGCGCGCCTACCCGTGAATCCCAAACAAAAACCGGCATTAAAATACTTTCCCGATGACTCATCTGCCTGACAGACCCAGAATCTCACGCCTGTTCCGCCTTCAATGGGAAGAGGTGCAAAACAGCCACGTCCTGCTCTATCCGGAAGGGATGATTACGCTCAATCAAAGCGCCGGCGAAATCCTGCAGCGCTGTGACGGCCTGCGCAATATCGCCGCGATCGTCAATGAATTGGAGCTCGCCTTTTCTGCCGAGGGTTTGCTTGCGGACGTGGAAGAGTTTCTCGGCATCGCCCTCCAGCGAGGCTGGATTGCCTGACAAGCGGACGGCCCCGCCACCGCTCTGGCTCCTGGCCGAGCTGACGTATCGTTGCCCATTACATTGCGCGTTCTGTTCCAATCCGCTGAACTACGCCGAAAATCGCGACGAATTGACTACGCAGCAATGGCTGGACGTGATCCGGCAGGGACGCAAAATGGGCGCGGTGCAAGTGGCATTCTCCGGCGGGGAACCCCTGCTGAGGGAAGACCTGGAAGAGTTGATCGAGGAAAGCCGGAAGCTGGGCTACTACACCAATCTGATCACTTCCGGCGTCGGTTTGACCGAAGCCCGGCTTGCCCGGATGAAGCAATGCGGGCTGGACAACATCCAGCTCTCCTTCCAGGACTCAACGAAGGAGATGAACGATTTCCTCTCCAGCACCAAGACCTTTGATCTGAAAGCGAAAGTCGCAAAGCTGATCAAGCAATACGACTTTCCCATGGTTTTGAATGTGGTCTTGCATCGTTACAATCTCGACCATGTTGAGCGCATCATTGAGATGGCAGTTGAAATGCGCGTTGAATATCTGGAACTTGCCAACGCCCAATATTATGGCTGGGCTTTATTGAATCGCGCGCATCTGCTGCCGACTCGGGAACAGCTCGACCGGGCTGAACAAGTGGTCAACGACTATCGCGCCAGACTGGAAAACAGGCTGCGCATCTATTACGTCGTGACCGACTACTTTGAAAGCCGCCCCAAGGCTTGCATGAATGGATGGGGTTCGGTATTTCTCGCGATTTCACCCGATGGCACGGCCTTGCCCTGTCATGCCGCAAAGTCCCTGCCCTTCCTCGACTTACCCAAGGTCACGCAGCAGAGCCTGGTCGATATCTGGCACGATAGCGACGCATTCAATCGCTACCGCGGCGACGACTGGATGCAAGATCCATGCAAGAGCTGTCCGGAAAAGAACATTGATTTCGCCGGCTGCCGCTGCCAGGCCTATGCGCTGACCGGCAGTGCCGAACGGGCCGATCCGGTTTGCGAAAAATCGACCGACCATGGCACGGTAAAGAAGATCATCATGTCCGCGCCCATGCGTGCGAAAAGCGAAGCGGCGACCAAACAAGCACTCATGTTTCGCACGGACACCAACTCCAGGGGGCTGTCGGCCTGCTGAATTGTGGGCCTGCTACAAACTCGCGCAGGGAAACCCCTATTTGAGAGCCTTCTTACTCAAGCTTCGTCTCAAAAAACCTGCCCGTACTTTAAAACATAACCGACGCTATGCACGGTCTTCACATAGTGGCTACATTTTCCTAGCGATTTACGCAAGCTCATGACGTGCGTATCGACGGTCCGTTCCTCGATGATGGCTTGACCGCCCCACACTTTGTCCAGCAGTTGCGTCCGCGAAAACACGCGCTCCGGATGCGAAACGAGGAATCGCAGCAATTTATAATCCACCGGCCTCAATTCGATAGGTTCGCCGTGCACCGTCACCACATGCCGATCATCATCAATGACAATCGCGCCTATTTTGAATAGATTGTCGGAAGTTTCGGCCTGCGTCTGCCGTTGGAATATCGAATTGAGGCAAGCAACCAATTCGTGCGCGGAAGATGGTGTCACCGGTGTGTTAAAAGGAGCGCCTGCACTGTCAGCCGTCTTGTCATTGTCCACATTACGGGTATTGAACCACAGACCCTGAAGTGATTCATAAACAGCCGGTGTCGCGGCAATCGTTGCCTGTGAACCGTTGGTAGTGACGGTCAGAGCATCAGGGTACTGAGTCAATAGAGCATTGATGAATGAAACGCAATCGGCCGTCGTCAACTGTCGCGCGCCGGATGCGGCACCGCCAATCCGAAATATGGATCCCGGCGCCAAGGCAAACGCCTGTGAGTCACGGCTTTCGATAGTCGTCGCAAGTTCGGTCATCGGCAGGGTCGCTGACGTGACGGTAAACAAGGGGACAAGCGCGGATTGCGCTTTTGCCGGTGCGACATGGGATTTCGCAGTGTCGCTTGCGGTAGTGCTGTACATCATTTTCTCCTGGATAGTGGGAGCATCTTAATCATTGGCAGGTACATGATCCCGGGCGATACGAAT
>DATBQE010000070.1:0-11954 GCA_036561005.1 Burkholderiaceae bacterium
ATAAATGGGCAAAAAATCGCGTTCCGAAAAATTATTTTCAGAAAATTTTTGTCGTAATTGACCCCCTTTTAACGCACTCGCGAACATGCGCGAAAGTTCGCGAGCGTTCGCGAATGTTCGCGAATCCTCGCGAGGCTTCGCGCAGGGGTATTTTGAGCTCTTTTTTGGCCTGCTTGAAGCTTGGTCGCTGCAACCCGATCGCGTGCTCAATTTTTGTGCAGGCAGGCAAAGATCCAATTTCCGAGGATTTCCCTAAGTGATTGATTTATAGGCTTTTGTTCTGATCGGGCCGATGCCGTTTTGTGCCTTTCGGCGAATCCTCGCGAATCCTCGCCGAAGCCTCGCGAGGATTCGTCGTAGGATCAAGGAAGGGATCAAGGAAGGGAAAGGAAGGGAGAGGAAGGGAGAGGAGGGGATCGAAAACAAGGTCGAGCAAAAATCCGCTCGACGTGGATTCGGGGTTCGGCGACCGTTGCCGAGCCTTGCGCAAGGCCCCGCGCGATGCAAACAAATTGCTGCCAAACTGCGAAAGGTGTGGCAAGAAGAAGTACAATGCCGGTTGCTCACGAGCTACCGCATGGGCATGAATTTGCGAAATTGACGGCGCACAACGATGAAAAAAACGGCACCGGTTGGACCACGGTTTTTTTTTGCCGCATCGATCTCGTGCTTGAAAACGCCACACCGAGCGTTTTGCCTCGCCGCCCAGCGTAAAAAACCGGCATGGCTCCGCCTGCCACGCAATCGCGTAACCATTTGATTTGATTAAATAAAGTCTGAAATTTCAATGCTTTCCACCGCAAATATCACGATGCAGTTCGGCCCCAAGCCGCTGTTTGAAAACATCACGGTCAAGTTCGGCGACGGCAATCGCTACGGCTTGATCGGCGCCAACGGCTGCGGCAAGTCGACGTTCATGAAAATCCTCGGTGGCGACCTCGATCAATCGTCGGGCACCGTCATGCTCGACCCGAATGAGCGGCTGGGCAAGCTGCGCCAGGACCAGTTTGCGTTCGAGGAAATGCGCGTGCTCGACGTGGTCATGATGGGCCACACCGAGATGTGGGCGGCGATGTCGGAGCGTGACGCGATCTACGCGAATCCCGAGGCCACCGATGACGATTACATGTTGGCCGCCGACCTGGAGGCGAAGTTTGCCGAGTACGACGGCTACACGGCCGAGGCGCGCGCGGGCGAGTTGCTGCTGGGCGTGGGCGTGGCGATGGACCAGCACCAGGGGCCGATGAGCAACGTGGCGCCGGGCTGGAAGTTGCGCGTGCTGCTGGCGCAGGCGCTGTTCTCCAATCCAGACATTTTGCTGCTCGACGAGCCGACCAACAACCTCGACATCAACACCATTCGCTGGCTCGAAGATGTGCTCAACGAGCGCAATTCGACCATGATCATCATCTCGCATGATCGCCACTTTTTGAACCAGGTCTGCACCCACATGGCCGATATGGATTACGGCACGCTGAAGGTCTATCCGGGCAATTACGACGACTACATGTTCGCCTCTTCGCAGGCGCGTGCGCAGCAACTGGCCAACAATGCCAAGGCCAAGGACAAGGTTGCGGAACTGCAGGAATTCGTGCGCCGGTTCTCGGCCAACAAATCGAAGGCACGCCAGGCCACGTCGCGCGCCAAGCAGATCGAAAAGATCAAGGTCGAAGACGTCAAGCCGTCAAGCCGTGCCAACCCGTTCATCCGTTTTGACGGCGAGAAGAAGCTGCACCGTCAGGCCGTGGAAGTGCAAAACCTGTCGAAGGCGTACGACCGCACGATTTTCAAGAACGTCAATCTGATGGTCGATGCGGGCGAAAAGATCGCCATCATCGGCGCCAACGGTGCCGGTAAAACGACCTTGCTGCGCTGTATCGGCGGTGACATCTGCAAGCTGCAGGCCGATTCGGGCATGGTCAAATGGGCGGAGAACGCCAACGTCGGCTACATGCCGCAAGACCCGACCGACGAGTTCGCAACCGACATGAACCTGACCGACTGGATGGGCCGCTGGACCAAGGAAGGTGACGACGACCAAGCCGTGCGTTCAAGCCTCGGGCGACTGCTGTTCTCGGGCGACGACGTCAAGAAATCGGTCAGGGTGCTGTCCGGCGGCGAGAAGGGCCGCATGATCTACGGCAAGCTGATGCTGGGCCGCCACAATGTCTTGCTGATGGACGAGCCGACCAATCACATGGACATGGAATCGATCGAGTCGCTCAACATCGCGCTGGAAAAATATGCCGGCACATTGATTTTCGTTTCGCATGACCGCGAATTCGTGTCGTCGCTGGCCACGCGCATTTTGGAAATCAAGGATGGCGAAATCATCGACTTCCACGGCGGCTATGAGGAATATCTGACCAGCCAGGGCATCGAGTAAGCCTGATCACCCCAGTGTGGCTCAGCGCAGTGTGGCTCAGCTCAAATTAAGCAGGTGATCAAGCCTCTCACTCAAGCTGCGCGCCATTTCTGCGCCCTTTGATTTGAGCACGGCATCGACGTAGGTCTGGCGCAATGCCCTGAAGTCGTCGATGTTGCCGCATTTCTCGACCTTCAACTGCAGGCCGAAGCCGCGCAAACCGAGCGTGCTTTTGATGGTGGTGGTGTAGAAGTTGTACAAGGCCTGGAATTGCGTTTCGCCTTCGGGCAGGATGGTGGCGCCAGGTGCAGCGGCTGGCGCGGCTGCGGGCGGCGCAGCGGGTTTGGGTGCGGGTGCTGCTGCCGGTGCAGCGACAGGGGCAGAAACGGCAGCCGCCGAAGCAGCCGGTGACATGGACGGCGCAGACGGGCTGTCCGCATGCGGGGCAATAAATTCCAGTTCCAGTAGCTCTGCAATACTTTCTTCGTTCAAGCCGAGACCGGCAACCTTCTTGACCAGTGCTTCCACAGTGGTCTTGCCGTCAACCAACACCAGCAGGCTGCGCAAACGCGAAGGCAGGCCGTGTTTGCGGGTGGCGATTTCTTCTTGTCCCTTCACGGTTTTGTCGAAAATAAGCTTTGCGGTCATAGATCGTCTCTGGTTTCGGTCATGTTATTGTTTCTACTAAGTATCAATTTACGCCAACCCGCTTGCAAAGGCAAAGCATCGTTGGCTAAATTGCGACAAGACCGGAGACGTGCTTGACGTGGCGCAAATAGCCATGGTGGCGAATTGCCGTCAAACTGGATGATGTGGGGTAGGGAATTACTTGATGCCCGGGACCGAGATGCCCCAGATAAAATCGTTGGTGACACTGCCTTGCAATTTGCTCGGATCGAGCTTGCCGATGGGGCTGTTGAGCGGCGTGGAGAGGGCGAACGTATTGGGGTCGCCGTGGCTGTCAAACGCCGCGTAGGCGTGGCAGGTGATGCAGGATGACTTCGTCACTGGTATGCCTGCATTCAAGGGCTCGATCACCGAATTTCCCAATAGCACGGGCTTGCCGCTGGCGTCGACAAAGGTGGCTTGGGTGCCCTTGAGACAATAATTCTTCCAGACGGGATCGATACCGGCATTGCGCAGCATGGCCTGCAGCGCCGGCGATTTTTCGCATCGGCCGTAGGGCTGTCCGCCGACCTGATTCGGCGCGACGTCCGGTGCGATGGTGCCGAACGCATCGTGGCAGCCGATGTCATCGCAACGCCCGAGGTTCATTGCACCTTCGAAATCGGCCCACACCCAGTTGGCAATCTGCTTCGAACTGATGTGGAACGACAGCAGTGCCACTTCAGTCTGCACCTGATTATTGGAGGCATAGGCGGTGTAGTAGTGACGGCGGATAGAATCTTCGTCGACGCGCAACCACTTTGCGGCGTCGCTGACCTTGGCCCAATCGCCTTTGAATTCCACCGCGTCGGCAGGCAGGTTGACTTTCAGATTCCTCGCGTAAGCACGCGCCAGCCCGGCGCGCGAATCGAGGCCATTGGACACGATGTATTGGAATGACGCCCAGTTGCGCCGCACCTCTTCGCCGATACAGCCATCGAGCGGAAACGCCGTGCCGGTGGCCGCGCCGTTGCCCTGGGGCGCGGGCAGTCCGCGCGGGCTGAAGCATCGCGCAGGATCGAACGCCGAGCTGCGCCGGCCGATCAAATGGATCTGCGCCTGCGCCGAGGCGCGCAGGGTTTTGGCTGCGTCGATGGTCGGCCATTGCGCCGGGTCCTTGACGTAAATGTCTTCGTCGGAGGCCCAGGTTTCAAACTCCACTTTGTGCGATTGCGGATTGCCCGAGGGCGCCGTGATGCGGACGAACTCCTCCCACGCGATGAAGTCGGTATGCGCACCCCATGGGAGCACCACGCCCTGCGCCGCAGCGGCGCAGGAAATCCACATGGCGGCAAGCGCAATCGCGCACGCAATCGCCCGCGTGAGCGGCATCACGCGGTGCGATTGCCTACTTGCTTCATTGGTCGGCAATGGCGTCCTCTCCGGCTTGTACGCTGCCTGCTTACCAGCCAGGGGCCGGCGTTGGTGTCGGCGTCGGTGTTGGTGTGGGGGTAGGCGTCGGCGTAGGCGTAGGCGTTGGTGTGGGGCCTGGCGTTGGTGTCGGCGTTGGAGTTGGAGTTGGAGTTGGCGTAGGTGCCGGCGTGGAACTGGCCGACTGCAACGCACCGGCCGTGAACCATGCGCCGAAGATGTTGCGCTCGGCCGTGGTCATGCCCGTTGCGTTACCGTATGGCATGAAGCTGGTGACGACGGCATTTTGGTACATCATCTGGCCGTTTTGCGCAATTTCGGCTGGGGTTTCGAACTTGTAGCCCAATGGTGGGGCGGTATAGCCGGCTTCGGTCGGCGTCGTCGAATGGCAAGGCAGGCAGCGTTGCGCGATGATGGCCTGGATCTGGGTGAATTTCAAACTGATCAGGTTGTCGACCGACGTCGAAATTGTCGGCTGGAAGGCGCTCACTACAGTCTTGTCGGTCACGGTTGACAGCATCGTGCGCGCACTGGCGGCAGCGGCCGCGCCGGAATAGGCGTTGACCTGGCCCGGCGTGGAAAGCGCGGCTGTAAAGTTCGACGCAACGCTGACGCGGTTGCCGATCAGGGTGGCGTCGATCTGGCCTTGCGCCGTAGCATTTCCCAAGGCGCCGGACATGATGGAAAGCGCAGCGTTTGACTTGGTCACGCCGCCGCCATCGATGCCGCTGACCCAGAAATTGAGGCCGGCAGTTTGCGGCGGGCGGCCCAGCACGTTCTTGAAGATGGCAGTGACGAAGGCGGTCGTATCACCTCCGCCATACAGTGTGTTTGACTCGGCACTGGTGCCGAAGGTATCGATCAGTGTCTTGATGTTGGCATTGGAGGCATATGCCTTGGCCAGATCCCCTACCGTGGTTGGGGCGCCGAGCGAGAGCAACTGGCCTTCGAAATTGGTCAGGCCTTGCGGGTCCGCCGGGCGGCCGAAATAGGAAATGTATAGTTGCTGAACGACGTTGGCATAGTCTGTTGCCGTGGCTTTCTGGCGTGCTGTGAGGGCTTTGGCCGATGGGGATGCCATGCCGTTCATGGTGCTATCGTTGCCGCTGCCGCCGCAGCCGGCCAAAAAAGCCGTGCCTATCGCAATGGAGCTGCCCAAAATCAATTTTTTCACGGTGTTACTCCCATTTCAGTGTGGTTTTGACCAGAGGTTTTGCAAATTTCACCTATTCGCCTGCAAATTTGGCAAATGTGATTTGTGTCGGCTGTATATTCCTGCCCGGCCGAAAAAGGTTTCGCAAAAAGTGGAAAATTCTTCAAATGAGCAAAATTGGACAGGCGGGGCAGGGCTGTGGCCTGCCTGACTTGGCCCGGCCGGGCCATCGGGATGCCGTTGCAGGGCCAAGGCAATGTCGCCAGGGCGGGAGCCGGGCAAAGACGGTATACTTCAGCTATCTTCAATCAGAGGGCAGGCATCATTGACCTGGTGTCGGCCCGGACTTGGCTTTTCATGTCTACGCTAGCAATAAAATCCGTCGAATTCGAACGTCCGCAAATGAATGCGGGCACAAGCTGCACCGCCAATGCCTGGGCGCGCGTCCCGGCGGCGCCTTCGCCGGCGCAGAAAGATGCGCTCAAGGCGCGGATCAAGGCTTTGTTGAAGGAAAAACAGGCCGTGCTGGTGGCCCACTATTATGTCGACGCCGATCTGCAGGATCTCGCCGAAGAAACCGGCGGCTGTGTTTCAGATTCGCTCGAAATGGCGCGCTTCGGTCGCGACCATCCGGCCAAGACGCTGGTGGTGGCCGGCGTCAAGTTCATGGGCGAGACGGCAAAGATATTAAGCCCGGAAAAGCGCATCCTCATGCCTGATCTCGATGCAACCTGCTCGCTCGACCTTGGTTGCCCGGCCGACGAATTCGCCGCATTTTGCGATGCCCACCCCGATCGCACGGTGGTGGTGTACGCCAACACCAGTGCTGCGGTGAAGGCGCGGGCCGACTGGATGGTCACGTCGTCCATCGGGCTCGACATCGTGGCTCATTTGCATGCGCAAGGCAAAAAGATCCTGTGGGCGCCCGACAAGCACCTGGGCAGCTATATACAGAAGAAAACCGGCGCCGACATGCTGCTGTGGCAGGGTTCCTGCCTCGTGCACGACGAATTCAAGGGCATCGAGCTGGAATTGCTCAAGCGCGAGCACCCCGGCGCAAAGGTCTTGGTGCACCCCGAATCGCCGGAGGCCGTGGTCGCCCAGGCCGACGTCGTCGGCTCCACCTCGCAGCTCATTGCCGCAGTGACCTCGCTCGATGCGCAAGAGTTCATCGTTGCCACCGACAACGGTATCTTGCACAAGATGCGCCTGGCAGCGCCCGGCAAACGTTTCTACGACGCACCCACAGCCGGCAACAGTGCCACCTGCAAGAGCTGCGCCCATTGCCCATGGATGGCCATGAACGGCCTGGAGAACCTGGCCGACGCGTTGGAATCGGGTTCCAATGAAATACACGTCGACCCCGAAATCGGCCGCAAGGCTGTCGTTTGCATCGACCGAATGCTCGATTTCGCTGCCGCGCAAAAGGCCAAGGTGCGGCCGTCTTCCGACCTTGCGCAGGAACAAAAGCTGTTTGCCGGAATAGGCCCGGCATGAGTATCGATACGAATAGAACTATGAGCACACTGGTCAACCCCTACGCACCGTTTGATGCCCCGCTGGCGGCAGCATTCGAGAGCAATCTGCGCGCAGCGCTGGCCGAGGACATCGGCAGCGGCGACCTTACCGGCTTGTTGGTGCCGCAGCATGAAATGGTCAAGGCGCGGGTGATTGTGCGCGAGGAAGCAATCCTGTGCGGCGCGCCGTGGTTTGAAGGCGTGATGACGCAACTCGATCCGCGTATCGGCATCGTCTGGCACTATGCCGAGGGCGACCGCATGCGGGCCGACAGCGAGGTGTGCACCATCACCGCGCCGGCGCGCCCCTTGCTCACGGCCGAGCGCAGCGCCCTCAATTTTCTGCAGCTGCTATCGGGTGTCGCAACGGCGACGCGGCGCTATGTGGACCTGATCGAAGGTACACGCGCCAGCATCCTCGACACGCGCAAGACGCTGCCCGGTATGCGCCTGGCGCAAAAATATGCCGTGCGGGTGGGCGGCGGCAAAAACCAGCGGCTGGCGCTGTACGACGGCATCCTGATCAAGGAAAACCATATCGCCGCAGCCGGTGGCATTGCCCCGGCAATGAAGGCGGCGCTGGGGATAGCCAAGGGCGTGTCGGTACAGATCGAGGTGGAAAACCTGGCAGAGTTGAACGATGCGCTGGCAGCCGGGGCCACGTCTATTTTGCTCGACAATTTCACGCTCGATGCCATGCGCGAAGCGGTCGCCATTACCAATGGACGGGCCGTGCTGGAGGCGTCCGGCGGCATCAACGCCGAAACAGTACGCGCCATCGCCGAGACCGGCGTGGACCGTATTTCCATCGGCAGCCTGACCAAGGATATCCGTGCGACCGATTATTCCTTGCGTGTGCTGTAGTTTGCTTCACCGCTTTTGCTGAATGCTGGCCATGCATGATGATTTTTGACAGGCTTTAACGGTTTGCGGACGAAGGTCCCTCTTCAAGTGCCGGCACGAACATGGTCAAACCGGTAAAACCTGGTGGGACTACGCAGTGCTCAACTGCACCGCTTCCCGGCGCCTTTCTTGCGGCTTAAACGGTGCTTTTCACGCCGTTCATCCTCGCATCATGCCATTCGTCACAATCGCATATCTGTGTGTGGATGCCTTGGCTACGATGCAGTCAAGGAGGAACACATTATGAAATCATCGATTACCCGTTCATTGTTGACCGCATTGGTCCTGGCAGCAGCGCCGCTGGCGCACGCCGCAGCAGAGCCGCAGGAGCCGTTCACCGTGCAGGTCACCGGCCATGGCAAGCCCATGATTTTGATCCCGGGGATGTCGTCGTCCGCCGCAGTCTGGGACAGCACGGTGGCGCACTATCGTGAGAATTACCAATGTTACGTATTGAACCTGGCGGGTTTTGCCGGGGTGGCGCCTATCGAGGGGCCGCTGCTGAAACAGGCTGAAGAGTCTTTGGCGCGTTTCATCGAAGCCAAACATCTCGATCACCCGGTCATCGTGGGGCATAGCCTGGGCGGTTTTCTGGCAATGCGCCTGGCGGCAGATCACCCGCAGCAGGTGGGCACGCTGGTGATCGTCGATTCGCTGCCGGCGCTGGGCGCTACGCAGATGCCCAATGCAACACCAGAGCAATTGCAGGCGATGGCGGCGCAGGTGCGCGACAACATGGAGCACAATGAAGCGTCGCATGCCGACGAAGCCTTGCGCAAGATGGCCCAAGGCATGGTGAGTGCGCCGGAAAATGTGGAGAAGGTGGTTGCTTCAAGCAAGGCTTCCGACCGACACACGGTCAACGCTGCGATGTATGATATCCTCGCCACCGATTTGCGTCCCGAGCTTGCGAAAATCAAGGCGCGCACGCTGGTGTTGGGCACCTGGGTTGCATTCAAGGACTATGCACCGCGTTCGGCCATCGAAGCAACGTTCCAGCAGCAATACGCGGCGCTGGCTGGCGTGAAAATCGAGATGGCCGATAGCGCCAGGCATTTCATCATGTATGACGATCCAAACTGGATGTTTCAACGGATCGACGCGTTTCTTAAATAATAGAGTTTTTTCCGGCAGGAGCAGATCAAGGTGAGTCAATTGAGCGGGCGCGCCGAATCTACAACGCGAACCTACTGGACGTTTCAAGCCATTGGGTGGAGCATTTATGCCATCACGATGTATGCGATGACGCTTTTTTATCACGACCCGAAGGCTGATCCGATGCACCTGGCGTGGTCTTCGGCGGTTGTCGTCATGGTGGCGGTGACGATAGGCCTGCTGCTGACGCAAAGGTGGCGTGCCTATCTCCAGTCGCATGGCTGGATTGCCCGCACCGGCGGTCTACCCTGGTTCAGGCTGATAGCGGGTATCACCATCATGGCGCTGGTGGAGATGTTCCTGGTTTTCTGCACCTATCTGATCGTGGATTCGACCAGCGAGGCCGAAGTGCTGGAGTGGCTGCGGCAGGGGGCGTTGGGCACCATGATCGGCTGGGTCTCGATCTATACGGGGTGGACCGTGCTGTATATTGCGATTGTTTCGCGGCGTCACACGCGGCGCATGGAGATTGAAAAGCTGCAACTGGAGCTGCACGTCAAGGAAGCTGAGCTGCGTGCCTTGCAGGCCCAGGTCAATCCGCATTTCTTCTTTAACAGCTTGAACAGTATACGCGCCCTGATTTATCAGGACGCGGAGGGCGCGGCGGAAGTCATTGACCGGCTGGCCAGCATGATGCGCTATACGCTGCAAAGCGGGCGCGCCAACACGGTGCCGCTGGAGCAGGAGATGAAGGCAGTGCATGACTACCTGGCCATCGAGAAAATTCGCTTCGAGGACAGGCTGCAGTTTTCCGAAGACATCGATCCACAACTGGACCGCATGGCATTTCCGCCGATGATATTGCAGACTCTGGTCGAAAACGCCGTCAAATATGGCGTGGAATTAAGCAACGCGCCGTGCCAGCTCAAGATCGGCGCGCAGCGTGACGGTGAACAAATGCAATTGACGGTGTCCAACCAAGGGCAATTGCGCGAGGTGGACGGTTCGACCAAGGTCGGCGTGCGCAATGCCGGCAAACGGCTGGCGCTCATTTTCGGCGGTAGTGCCGGGGTGGACCTGTTTGAGCGCGACGGCTGGGTGACCGCGCGGCTCCTGCTTCCCTGCATGCCTTTTGCTGCATCATGATCCGCACCATCATTGTCGATGACGAACGCCTGGCCCGCGCCGAGTTACGACGTCTGCTGGCGGCGCATCCGGACGTGGAAATTGTCGCGGAAGCTGCCGATGCGGCCCAGGCCCACGGCTTGATCGAGCAGCACCGGCCCGATTTACTGTTGCTTGACGTGCAAATGCCGGGCGGCAGCGGCTTTGATCTCTTGAGCGCCCTCGACCGCGCACCGCCGACCATCTTTACCACGGCATTCGATCAATATGCTGTCCAGGCGTTCGAAGTGAGCGCGCTCGATTATTTGCTCAAGCCGATCGAAGCCAAACGGCTCGCGGTGGCTATGTCCAAGGCAGGAGGACAGCGGGCGGCAGAGGGCGCTTCGGGCGGCGAACGCATTTTTGTCAAGGACGGCCAGCGCTGCTGGTTTGTTGCGCTCGACAAGATTGTATTGTTCGAATCAGAAGGCAATTACACGCGTGCTTTCTTCGATGAAGAGAAGCCGTTGATGTTGCGTTCGCTGGTGCAGCTCGAACAGTCTGTCGATCCCGCCAAGTTCATGCGGGTGAGCCGCAAACACATGGTCAATATCGCGCATATCGCGCGCATCGACACGGCAGAATCCGGTGGATTGACGCTCATGATGTCGAACGGCATCGAGGTTGGCGTGTCGCGGCGGCGCGCCGCCGAACTGAAAGGCTTTTCGGTGTTTTGATAGGTGCCGGAGATAGCTTGCGTTTGACCCAGTTTGAGGGCGGTTTAACCAAAGCTGTAGGTCGGATGAGCTGAAGGCGTTATCCGACGCATCAAACTGTCGCGCATGGCACATGCGTCGGAATACGCTGCGCTTTTCCGACCGAAATCTTTTCTGCCATTGAATGATTGTCTGGCGTTCTCCGTGACCTGTTCGTGACAGGTGTGTAGTAGACAATATCCAACGATCTAGCCGACCTACGATGCCGTTAAATTTCGATGGCGTGCACTCTAGCGGCGACGCTACCTGCGCTTCGGCGACAGAACCGTAGGCGAGGCGCGCGGCAACGTATCAGAAAAATCGGCGCCATAGTGCAAGCCGCGGCTTTCGCGCCGCGACAGCGCGCTTTTCACGATCAGCGACGCTACTTCCACGAGATTACGCAATTCGATCAAGTCGCGCTCGAATCGGCAATGGCTCCTTCCGATTGCTTTGCCGCCGTTCAGCGTTGCGTTACAATCGGCAAGGTTCGGCCATTAGCCGCCAGTCGATAGTCCGAAGCAAAGCGGTCATGGCACCACCGAGAATGAATTTACGAACTTGATATGGCCGACTTTCACTGATATGGATAGCAGCGAATTCCTCAGGTTAATGAATTTCCCTGGCGACTGGCTTACGTTGGGCATGTATCCGGACGAGCTGTCAGTCGTGCAGTCCAACGGTTACGTGCCTGGCCACGAGAAAGCGTCAGAGCACGATAGGAACGGTGCTTTCCACTGGTGGCTGAAGAGGGAACCTACCAAGGAACAGCTGATCAAGTTGGTGGCGCTAACATGGCTTGACCCAGACCAACATATGGCTGAAGACATTCGTGTGCAGATTGGTAAAGCCAAACGCTGCGACGATGAAGTCATGCGCCTCTTAAGTCAAGCATAAGGAATTCGTCATGGTTGCGAACAGGAAATAGGAAGAGGTGCTTCATGCATGCAAGTGAATTTTTCTATGTTCTTTTGTGGGCGCTTTGCCCTCCCATTGGTGTCGGTATCGCACTGCTAAGGTTAGTT
>DATBQE010000071.1:0-29789 GCA_036561005.1 Burkholderiaceae bacterium
CTAATCTCAATGTGACGGCACTGGCCGTCTTTATCGGTTTCTTTGCACTTGTCACCGTGATTGGCTTCATGGCCGCACGCTGGAAAGCGGGCGACATGACCCAATTGCACGAATGGGGCCTGGGCGGCCGCCAGTTCGGCACGCTCATTACCTGGTTCCTGGTTGGCGGCGATTTTTATACCGCCTACACCGTGATCGCGGTTCCAGCCCTGGTCTACGCTGCCGGCGCCTACGGTTTCTTTGCACTGCCATACACAATCATCGTGTATCCGATTGTGTTCATGATCATGCCGAAATTGTGGCGGGCCTGCCACAAGAATAATCACATCACGGCGGCGGACTTCGTGCAGGGCGTCTATGGCGGCAAGTGGTTTCCAGCGGCCATTGCCGTAACCGGCATTGTCGCAACCATGCCGTATATCGCCTTGCAATTGGTAGGCATGCAAGTGGTGATCAAGAGCCTGGGGGTGTCGGGCGAGATACCGCTGGCCATCGCCTTTCTGATCCTGGCTTTCTATACCTATGCGAGCGGTATACGCGCACCGGCCATGATCGCTTTCGTCAAGGACATCATGATCTACATCGTCGTGATCGCCGCCGTGTGTCTGATCCCTTCCAAGTTGGGCGGCTACACCTCGGTGTTTGACGCAGCCGATCACCTGTTTACTGCCAAGGGCGGCAACACCGGCATCCTGCTCAAGCCGGCGCAATTTTCCGCCTATGCTTCGTTGGCACTCGGATCGGCGTTGGCTGCCTTCATGTACCCGCACACCATGACTGCAGTTCTGAGTTCATCGAGCGAAAAAACCGTCAAGAAAAATGCCATCCTGCTGCCAATCTACTCCCTCTTGCTTGGTCTGATCGCCCTGATGGGTTATATGGCGATAGCCGCCGGTGTCAAGGTGACCAGCAATACCGATGTCGTTCCTGCCTTGTTTGCGCAGATTTTCCCGGCCTGGTTTGTCGGCTTTGCTGCGGCTGCGATTGCCATCAGCGCCCTGGTACCGGCCGCCATCATGTCCATTGGCGCGGCCAACCTGTTCACGCGCAACTTGTGGAAGCCGCTGGTCAACGCCAATCTCACGCCGGCTCAGGAGTCTACCAATGCCAAGCTGGTATCGCTGGTGGTGAAATTCGGCGCACTGATCTTTATCGTTGTATTGCCGACCAAGTTTGCAATCGATCTGCAATTGCTCGGCGGTGTATGGATACTGCAGACATTTCCGGCCATCGTCTTCTCGCTCTTCACCCGCAGGTTGAAGTTGCCGGCTCTGTTTATCGGCTGGGCGGTCGGCATGGTGTGCGGTACCGCACTGGCTTACAAGATGGAATTGAAACCAATTTTCACGTTACACTTGGGCGATGTCGGCATTCCGCTATACATCGGACTGATTGCCCTGGCAGTCAATCTGGTGGTCACGTTGGGACTCTCCGCCCTGCTGCCGGCAAAAGCGACAAAATTGGCAGGCATTTGATCGCCCTGTGACACATGCTCCCTGCTTCTGCAGGGGGCATGGTCATTCTGGCGGCGCAGCATTGTGAGGGTTGATTGAGGATCGCATTTGTCGTCGCCAGATTGATCTTGGTTTCATACCTGGCTTGTTGCGTATTTTTGTATTTTTACCAACGCAAGCTGATCTTCATGCCGCCGGCCGATATTCTGACGGTACCCCCGGCTTATTCCATCTATAAATCGTTGCCTGTCGATGTGGCCGGCGTTGGCCGCATTGTCGATTGGTACGTGCCCGCCAGCGATTCCGGCAAGCCGACGATTGTCTTCTTTCACGGCAATGCCAGCGACCGTACGGATTTCATGCAGGCCGGCGAGCGCTTCCACAAAATCGGCTGGGGCGTACTGTTGACCTCGTATCCTGGGTATTCAGGTAACCCCGGCAATCCAACCGAGTCGACCCTGATGCAGAGTGCACGCGCCAGCCTGGATGCCCTCGGTCATCCCGCAGGTGGTGTGCTGCTTTGGGGTCACAGTCTCGGCAGCGGTGTCGCGGCCCGCATGGCCAGCGAGGGCAGGGGCGAAGCGCTTTTGCTTGAAGCGCCGTACACGTCCGTGGTCGACGTTGCCGCTGCCATCTATCCAATATTTCCGGCCCGACTCATTGTCAAGGACCAGTTCGACACGCTTTCCCTGGTGCCGCATATCGCGGTGCCGGTCATGATCATCCATGGCGACGGCGACCCGGTCGTACCCTTTGCCATGGGCAAGGAATTGGCCGAGCATTTCGGCAACCGCGCCGTGTTTGTTCCGATTCCTCATTTTGCAAGCCATTTCCCGCACGCCGACCGTGACCTGAATGAAATGGTCGACCACTGGTGGTTGCGTCACTAATTTACCCTCCTTTTCCCATCTGCATTGCGCAAGCTTAACGCGACTGCTTCGTCAATCCTGTAAGAGTTGACAGGATTGTTGGAGTGCAAGTTACATGGCACTATCGAGCGAAAATAATTTCAAAAACGCAACAGAGTGTAGCGTTACCGGCAGGGCGCGATTGCGTGCGAATGCACCCTGGAGACGTGTGGTTTAGTCGCTTGGTGACATAAACGGCAAACTGGTAAAAGCATCCAGTAAAACAACAATAAGCCGCTTCCATCATGGTTCGGCGAAGTACATCACTTTCACGACAGGGAGTCGATATGAAGGTCATCACTGTATTTGGCGGCATGCTGGCGCTACTAATGGCAAGCCAGGTTCAAGCTGCGACATCGGGCAATGGAGGTTGCGAGCGAACGATCAGCGCCGACGTGGTTGCCATTGATCAGGCAATGATGATCAATCGCCTCGGATCGTCGCGGCCGGGCGGCATGATTTACGCGCTGAGGGATGATGTGGTTGCCGTGAATTCATCCATCCCGCTTGGACAGGGAAATGCTCAGCTACGACCTGGAAAGCGACCGCGCCCATTGACGCTACGTGCTAACGTAGGCGACTGCCTGGTGATCAATTTTCAGAACTGGTTACGCAATGCGCCGAGTGCGGGGCAACCTGTGACCAGGGACGTATCGATCCATGTGGCAGGTATGGAATTGGCAGAAAGCATCAAGGACGGTGTTGCCGTGAAGTCGATTACCGACGACGGCACATTCGTCGGCCAGAATCCCGTGACGGCGAACGGCAGCGATGGCGGCATCATCGCGCCGGGAAAATCGATCAGCTATCACCTGTATGCAGCGGAGGAGGGGGCGTTCCTGCTTTATAGCATGGCGGGCCAGGAACAATTGACCTATGGCCTGTTCGGCTCGGTGAACGTCCAGCCGCGCGGATCGGAATGGTACCGCAGCCAGGTGACCCAGGCAGATCTGCAGATGGCTTCGGCCATGGATGGCAAGACGGGCTACCCGAAAATCAATTACGACGCTCTGTATCCAGTTCTGCTTCCGAATGCGCCCAAGCCGATCCTGAAGATGCTCGATGCACAGAACCGCATTGTCTACAGCGACTTGACCGCCATCATCACTGGCCCCAAGCATGGGATATTCCCCGATGCAAAAGTCACCAATCCGGCCTACCCGCATCCCGAATCGCCATACCGGGAAGTGACGGTGATGTATCACGAATCCTTCGATGTCATTCAGGCCTTTCCGCAGTTCTATGAAACCGGCAAAGGTTTCTCTTCCGAGACGACCGGGCTGGCGAACGTCCTCAACAATGCCAACGACGGTTTTTCGATCAACTACGGTTCGGCAGGCATTGCCGCCGAAGTGCTGGCCAACCGGATTCAGGTTGGCCCCACGGCCAACTGCCCGGAATGCAAGTTTGAAGAATTTTTCCTCAGTTCGTGGGCCGGTGGCGATCCTGCCATGGTGGTCGATCAGCCCGCCAATCTGCCGTGCACGGTTTCGCAAATGGAAGCGTTTTCCGGGACCAATACACCGCCGGTGCCCTGTACGCCAAGCGGCAAGCCCAAGGCTACCCTGGCCTTGTTTCCGGACGATCCATCCAATGTCTACCACACTTACCAGGGTGATCGCGCGCGGTTCCGCGTCTTGCACGCAGGGCAAGGCATTTTCCACGTTCACCATCATCATGCGCACCAATGGTTGTATTCACCGAATAGTGACCAAAGCGCTTACCTCGACAGCCAGACCATCGGCCCCGGCTCTTCCTTCACGATGGATCTGGTGTACGAGGGTAGCGGCAACCGCAATTTGACCTCGGGCGATTCGATCTTCCATTGCCATTTCTATCCTCACTTTGCCAGCGGCATGTGGGCGTTGTTCCGTGTGCACGATGTGCTGGAATTGGGCACCAAGCTCAAGGACGGCAAACCTGTCCCCGGCTCGCGCGCCTTGCCCGACGGCGAGATTGCAGCAGGCACGCCGATTCCCGCGCTCGTGCCGATGCCGACGCGTGCCATGGCACCCTTGCCGGCAGCGGTACAGATCGTCAATGGGCAACCTGTCGTAACTGGCAAAGGCAATCCGGGCTATCCGTTTTTTGTGCCGGGCCTGGCCGGACATCGCGCTCCGCATCCGCCGCTTGATTTTGCCGTGGATGACAATAACGGAAAGCCGGAAGAGCTCAACGGCGGTTTGCCGCGCCACCTGATTACCGGCGGCTCGATTTCGACCAATCAATATACGGCGACCGATTTCACCAAGGAAATGAGTTCCATCAACGCGATCCAGTTGGCGGAGCAGGGAACGCCGGTCGAGCAGGCCGCGATGAGCATGCATGAGTTGCCGTATGTTGCAACGCAGCTGCCCGATGGCAGCCCGGCAAAATTTGCCATGAACGGCTTGAAGCGCGAACATGGCGCGCCGTTTGCCAACCCGGCCCGGGGCGCGACTGTTACGCCACCTGCTCCACGCATCTACAAGGGTGCGGCAATGCAGACCGATGCCGTCTTCAACAAGGACGGCTGGCATTTCCCGCAACAACGCATCCTCGCTTTGTGGGACGACGTGCAGCCCATCATCCAGGGCCAGAAACCGCCGGAACCTTTGTTCTTCCGCGCCAACAGCAACGATGTCGTCGAATACTGGCACGCCAATCTGGTGCCTAATTATTATGAACTCGACGATTTCGAGGTGCGCACGCCGACCGATATCATCGGCCAGCACATTCATTTGGTGAAATTCGATGTGCTTGCCTCTGATGGCGCCGCCAACGGTTTCAATTATGAAGACGGCACCTTCAGCCCGGACGAGGTGCGCACCCGCATCGGTGCGATCAATCAGGCCGGTGGCCTGGTCGGGACCGACGGCAAGACAAAAATTCAGTTGCGCCCCAAAACGATACGCGAATTCGGCAATGGCCCGACCCCGGGAAGCATGCAATGGGTCGGCGCGCAGGCAACGGTGCAGCGCTGGTGGGTTGACCCGGTACTCGACAAGCAGCGCAAGGACCGCACGCTGTTGACAGTATTTACGCATGACCATTTCGGCCCATCAACGCACCAGATGGTTGGGCTGTATGCGGGGCTGGTGGTGGAGCCGACGGGCTCCACCTGGACCACGCCGGATAACAGAATCGCCATGGGCACGCGCCGTGACGGCGGGCCAACCAGCTACGCGGCCAACATCACCCCACCGGACGGCAAGGCTTACCGCGAATTCGGCCTTGCGGTTGCTGATTCCCAGTTTGCCTATCAAGCGGCCAGCCGCACCGGCTTCGATTGCTATCCAGGGCAAGCGCCGATCTATAGCGGATGCACGCCGATGGCGAACGGCGCGACGTATGGCGGTTGGGCGGATCCCGCCAATGCCATTGGCTGCCAGGGCTGTTCGGCGACGCAGCCTAGCCAATCGGTACCCGTGCCCAACCTGATTGCCGGATTTGGCGTCGGTATATCGGTCACCAATTACCGCAACGAATCGCTGGCTTTGCGCGTTGCAGGCAGCGGTGCGGGTACCACAGACGCGACCGATTTGGCGCAAGCATTTCGTTCCATTCCACGCAACGATTTGCGCCTGAACAGCCAACCGACCGGTGGCGCGGCGATCAATCCTGCCTGCAGCGGTGCGCAGTGTTTCACGTTCCCGCAACAGCCGATCAGCGCCGCCATGGGGCCGACCGATCCGTACACGCCTATCCTGGATGTGTACGAAAATGATCCTGTGCAACTGCGCGTGATCGATGGCGCATTAGTCGGCAACCACAATCTGACCGTACACGGCAACAAGTGGTTGTTTGAACCTTTCGACGCGAATTCCGGTTATCGAGATAGTCAAACGATGGGGCTGTCGGAGCATTTCGAAGCCAGGTTCACGATTCCGCAAACCGGTACCGAACAGAACCTGGACTATTTGTACAATGTAAGCGATTCTTACGACGGCTTGGTCAGCGGTGCTTGGGGCCTGATGCGCAGCCACAATCGGCCTGTCCCCTATCTGGCGCCACTGAGCGACAATCAGAAGATCAACCCTGTCGCAACGAATTTGCCGAACTTGCCGGTCGACTGCGCGGCGCGTGGCCCATGTCAGCGTCAATTCAACATCTCTGCAACCACGATTCAACAACTGCTGGGCAATGACAGCCGCACGCTGGTATATAACAGCCGTGGTGCCAATCTCGGCGATGTTCCGAGCGGTGGGTTGCAGTTCTCCGGGCAACCTATCTACGATCCAAATGCCATCGTATATGTACAGGATCAAGACCTCAATGCAGACGGCACCTTGAAAGCCGGGCTCAACGTGGAGCCATTGGCGCTGCGGGCAGCCGCCGGCGATGTGATCAAGGTGAAGCTGACAAACCGCATCAATGCAAGTGCGCCGGTTTTTGCCAATGGCGAGTCTGCGGCAAGACCGACCATTGGATTTACGGCACCGTTTGCCAACGTCAACCTGTACCCATCAAGCCAGGCCGGGTTGCATCCCCAGTTGCTGGCCATGGACATACGACAAAACGATGGCATGAATGTGGGCAAGAATCCACTGCAAACCGTGCCCGCCTGCAACCCGGCGCCTTGTACCGGTGGCTTTCCTTCCGTCACTTATACCTGGTACGCCGGTACCTTGCAAAACGAAGGCGGAAGCACCAAAGCCACGCCGGTTGAATTTGGCGCACTCAACCTGACGCCGGCCGACATGCTGATGCAGACTTACCATGGTTTGTTCGGGGGGATGATTATCGAGCCGCAAGGCGCGACATGGCAGGATGACCCGGGAACGCATATTTCGAGCACGGTATCGACCGCCAACGGTAAGGCCTTCCGCGATTTTGCCGTATTCATGCAAACCGACGTGGCCATGCAATTGAACGGCACCTCGTTATACAGCGCCCACATTCCGCTGATGGCAGTCAATTATCGAACCGAGCCGTTCTTCTACCGATTCGGCGTGTTCTCGAATCCGAATTTCGCCACACCCCCGAACTGGGACAATCTGCAAAGCGCCGATCTGTCCAATATTGCCGCGAACGACGGGTCATTTGGCGGCATCAATAGTGTGGCAGAAGTATCGAATACGCTGGTTGGCGGTGATCCGCAAACGCCGGTGTTCCATGCCAGCGCAGGAGCGCCGGTGCGTTTCCGCCTGTTTGGACCATCGGGAATCGCAGACGATTTGAACGTCTTCGAATTGACGGGGCATAACTGGTTATTCGAACCATATGGAAACAAATCGCAAGTCATCGCCAACAATCTGCTGTCGCCGTCGACCGGAACACAGTCCGGGTATGGCAGCTCGTCGCATTTCGACGTCGTAGTCGACCATGCGGGCGGAAAATTTGGTGTGCCGGGCGATTATCTCTATCGCAGTTGGCCCAACGGCCAGTATCCAACGGGCAGCTGGGGGGTGTTCCGCGTGAACCCCGTCGCGCCTGCCAGCCCGGAATTGACGGACACCATTATTATTGACAAGGTTCTGGCAAACGGCAGCAGCATTGATATTGCAGGTCGCATTACCGTCCGCCCAGGTAGCGTGAAATGGGAGCTGGCCGAATTCGTGACTGTTGTTGCCGACGGCAAAGTCATCGGCACGGTCAATGTCGACAAAGCGGGCCGCTGGCAATTCAGCGCCAACCTGCCTTTGCCCAAACGGCTGGAAGTGAAATCGTCTCTAGGTGGCGTAGCCCAATACACAAGAAGCGAAGCCGCCAAGGTAGCTGCGGCGGCTGTGGCGCCCGCGCTCACGGTGCCGGCGCCTACCCGCACTGGTCCGCGACGTACACGTTGATGCGGCGTTTGTCTGGGTTCATCGGCTTGCCATGGAGACGACCCTCGCGACGAGTCGTCTGCGGCATCGCGCTGGCAGGGATGCTTGGAATGGGCGTGGTAGCTTGCGCCGGCGAAATTCCAGCAGCGCCGCAAATAACGCGGGATGGTGTGTCGTTGCAACTGGAAATTGCGCAGCCGATGCAGGAGGGTGCGGAAACGCGCTTTACCCTGCGCTTGCGCGACGCGGCGACGCAAACACCGATACGCAATGCGCATCCGGCCGCCTGGGTTGACGGGCGCACAGCGGACGATGCGGACTCGGATGCGGCGTGCCGCCGCAAGGCCTCCGGGTTTCTTAGTGGCGATTTGTTGCATGCAGCGGCGCTGAACCTGAACGCCTACTATGTGCTTGCCTTGAACGAAGACAATTCGATCTCGGTGATCGATCCACAAAGCGGATTTGGCGGATCGAAACTGCTGACCATGGTGATGTTGCATGGTGTCGGGCAGGATTGGCTGCTGACGCCAAAACAGACACTTTGGGTCAGTCAACCGCAAGCCGGCGAAGTGGCTCTGGTCGACACTGGCAGCTGGAAAGTTCGAACCAATATTGCTGTTTCCGCGCATCCGGGCAAACTGGCCTTGCAACCTGGGGGCAAGCGTGTGTGGGCCTTGACCGACGACGGCGTGGCTGTGATGGATGCAGAAAGCGGTCAGATGCTTGCAGCGATCGACACCGGCCATGGACGCCACGCGCTTGCGTTTGCCGACGACGGCCGCAGCGCCTATGTCAGCAACGCCGATGACAATACCATCAGCCTGATCGATACTTCCGCTCTGGGCAAAACGCGCGATCTGCCGGGCGGCAAGACGCCGGTGGCAATGGCATGGTCAAAGCGGGCACAGCTCTTGTATGTAGCGAATGCGGGCGACGGGCAAATCATGGCTTATGATGCAGGCGGGAAGCAGGCGGGCCGCATCCAGAGTCTGGCGGGAATTTCCACAATCCGTTTCTCGCCCGACGGGCGCTTCGGTTTCGTCCTCAACCCGCTCCGCAATAAACTCGATTTGATCGACGCCGCCACCAACCAAATCGTTCAGAGCGCCGACATTGCCGACGGCCCCGACCAAATCAGCTTTTCAGAACGGATGGCCTACATCCGCCGGCGCCACAGTGAAATCATGCAAATCGTCTTGCTCGACGCCATTGGCCAGCCGGGTCAGCCCTTGGCGCTTGCATCATTCGGCAATGGACAGAAGGCGTTTGATCAGGGATCAGGCGACAGCCTGGCCGACAGCGTGGCACAGGCCCCGAACAGCCCGGCCGCGCTGCTGGCGAATCCGGCGGACAAGACGATTTACTATTATCAGGAAGGTTTGAGTGCGCCGGCTGGGAGTTTCCGCAATTACGGCCATGAACCGCGTGCTGTTCTGGTGCTCGACCAGAGCTTGCAGGAACGGGAACCCGGCCAATACCAGGCTAGCGCCCGTTTGCCTCGTGCCGGCGATTATCAACTGGTGTTTTTCCTGGATTCACCAAAGATGTTGCATTGTTTCCCCCTTACCATTCATGCCGCGGCGGCCAAGCCTCATCTGGCCCATTATGCAGTCGGTTTGACCGGCTCGACGGCAGACCTGCAAACGGGAAAGAAGCAAGTCTTGCGGCTTTCCATTCGCGATACGGTCAGTGGTCTAGTGTTGCCTGGGGTGCCGGATTTGCAGGTTTTGCTACTGCATACCGCAGACAATCAGCAAATGCAGTTAGATGCCCACGAGCTTGAGGCCGGCATTTATGGCGCAACGTTTGTGCCGCCCGGCAGCGGCTATTATTATGTGTACTTCCAGGCGCCATCACTGGGCTTGATCTGGAACCAAAGCGCGCCGATGGCGCTGACAGTGAAATAGAACATTTGGTATGTTGAGGAAAATATGAAGCGGTTACTTGGGCAACCAGGTGCTATTTTCGAACTCGGCGGCGCCATGATTGAACGCGCGTCCTGGGGAAGAATTTGCGCCATAGGATTGATGTGGGCCTCGATGCAGTCGCATGCCGCAGCCCATGCCGTTCCCGAGGCTGAGCTTATCGATCAGGACGGCAAGACCGTCTCCTTTCACCGCGATCTGGTGCAGGGAAAAACGGCAGTGGTCAATTTCATATTCACGAGCTGCACCATGATTTGTCCCACGCAAACGGCAAGCTTGCGGCAAGTGCAAAAGGACCTTGGAACACGGGCCGGAAACGATATCAGCTTCATTTCCATCAGCATTGACCCCAATACAGACCAACCGGCGAAACTGAAATCATTTGCCCGGCAATTCGAGGTCGGCCCAGGCTGGGAGTTTTTGACCGGCAGCAGACCTGTGGTTGATCGCCTGCTGCGTTCACTGGGGGCCGGCGTGACCGGGAAAAACGACCACAGCGGCATGGTGCTGATTATCAACGAAAAGAAAAATGTCTGGCTGCAATTGGCCAATCTTCCCGATGCCAGTCTCGTATTGCGCAGTATTGAGCAGGTTGCGGGCCCCGACCCTGCCTTGCAGGCTGCAAATGGCCGGTATTTTCCAAACGTCTCCTTGCTGACCCAGGATGGGCAAAGCGTAAAATTCTACGATGACGTGATCAAGGACAAGGTGGTACTGATCAACTTCATGTTCACCACCTGTCCGGGAATTTGCTCACCGATGACTGCCAATCTCGCGAAAGTGCAAGGATTGCTTGATCCGAGGGTGCAGATGGTCAGCATCACGGTCGACCCTGAAACCGATACGCCTGCCGTTCTCAAAAAATTTGCCGACCAGTTTAAAGCGCAACCCGGCTGGTTGTTCCTTACCGGCAGCAAGGAAAATATCGGGGCAATCAGCCGCAAACTTGGTGGCAGCGGGCCGGACAAGGACGCGCATAGCAGCGTCCTGTTGGCAGGCAACATGCAAACGGGAGATTGGAAAAAACTGTTTGCAGTTGCGCCGGCGGAAGAAATCGCCGTAGCAGTCGGAAAATTATTGCCGCCGCAATGACGGCTTGGTGCCGGCTCGGCTTATTTGTGAAGAGCCTGATTTTGATGTCGGCATGGATTGCCGTCTGTCCGGTCAACGCAGCAGATGATTCGGCATGGCAGCACGGCCGGGATTTGTATCGCCAAGGCTGGGATGGGCAGGCATCGTGTATGCGCTGCCATGGCCGGCAGGGCGAAGGCCGGGTAGAGGGCGGTTTGCGCGCGCCTGCCTTGAATGGAAAAACCAACCTTGGTGAACTGGAAAACGCCTTGATCAAGGGCGTGAACGGCGCCGGCCTCAAGCTGCACCCGCTGATGCCGCGGTATCACCTCGATGCGGCGCGGCTCGAAGATTTGCGAGCTTATCTGGCGGTGATCGACAGAGATACGCCGGGCGTGAGCGAATCTGCCGTACGGATTGGCGCGGCGTTGCCACCGACTGTCTACGGTGCGGCTGTCCAGGCTGGATTGAACGAGGCGTTTGATCAGGTCGTGGTATATGGCCGCAGGGTAGAACTGGCAGTCAATTCGCCACCGGAAGAGCTGTTTGCCTCGGCGGCAAGCATGTCTGCCAGATCGTATGCGGATGGTGCCAACCCCGATGAGGGTGTGCCAAACATCGGCCCCTTGCCTGTGCCTGGTTCTGTTGCGGTTTCCGAAGACTCAAGTGCGGCCGCACAATTCAATTTTTTTCTGATACCGTCAGCGCTCGAGCAAGCCAGAATGCTGCTCTCCGCAGCCATGCGGGAACATCGGCAAGGCACAGTAAATGATTTGCTGCTGATAAATGAAAACGGCGACGATCCTTTACTATCGGCTATCGTGGCCGCGCTCCGAGAACAGGCGCGAGCGGAGCAGCGGCATTTGCGCGTGCAAATTGGTACAGGCCGAGCGCCCATGCCGGGTGAAGTTGTGATTTTCCTCGGCGGCAGCGCGACGTTGCAGGCGTTGCTCGACGCTGCAGGAAGCGCACCGGTCTATGCCAATGCCGTACAAGTCTGGCCGGCTGCGCTTCGTTTGTCTCGCGAGCAGGCGGCTCGTTTGCGCCTGTTCCTGCCGTGGCGCACAAGACATGCCTCGTTCGATCTGGCTTCAGCCTATCGCGACGCGGCTTATGCATCCGGGCAGGTATTGGTTGAAGCGCTCAAACGCTGCGGCCGTCAACTGGGACAAACTGAATTGCTGGAGCAGTTGCAGAACTTGCGCAATTTCCCGATTCAGTCCTATGGCACCATCGACTTTCGTTCCGACCAGCACTACGGCGGTCATGGCGGTGAATTGCTCGCATTCGATGCAGAGCGCGGGATCTTTTCTGTCTTGCGCGAGACGCCGTGAAATGAAAAATGCGATGCCCGTATTGCAGCATCGCATTGTCAGGTCGGAAAGCGAGGGTTTAGCCTATCATGACGTCCGCGCTGACGTACTCATGTCCGAGCGCTGTGGCAACAGCTTCATAGGTGACACGTCCCTGGCAGACATTCAAGCCGTGGCGCAGATGCACGTCTTCACGCATCGCTTTTTTCCAGCCTTTATCGGCAATCGCCACGGCGTGGCCGATGGTTGCGTTGTTTAGCGCAAAAGTCGAGGTGCGTGCAACGGCGCCTGGCATGTTCGCTACACAATAATGTATGACGCCGTCAACCACAAAAGTCGGTTCCGCGTGGGTTGTTGCGTGCGAAGTCTCGAAGCAACCGCCCTGATCAATGGCCACGTCAACGACAACCGCACCCGGTTTCATACGCGAGATCATGCTACGCGTCACGAGTTTCGGCGCTGCGGCACCCGGCACCAGCACACCGCCGACGACCAGATCGGCGCTCAATACCGATTCTTCCACGGTGTGCACATTCGAATGCAACGTGGTGATGCGGTTGCCGAAAACGAGATCGAGCTGACGCAGACGATCGACACTCTTGTCGAGCACCGTGACGCGTGCGCCGGCTCCGACTGCCATCTGTAATGCGTTGGTGCCTACCACTCCGGCACCGATGATGACGACGTGCCCTGCTGCCACACCGGGAACACCACCAAGCAGCAATCCCATGCCGCCCTTGGATTTTTCCAGGTGCGCTGCGCCCGCCTGGATCGCCATGCGGCCAGCCACTTCGCTCATCGGTGCCAGCAACGGCAAACCGCCGCCCGCGCCGGTGATGGTTTCGTAGGCAATGCACACGGCGCCCGAGGCGATCAGTGCCTTGGTCTGTTCCGGGTCCGGAGCCAGATGCAGGTAAGTGTAGAGAATTTGATCCTTGCGCAACATGGCGCACTCAGCCATTTGCGGTTCCTTGACCTTGATGATCATGTCGGCGCGGGCAAAGATGTCGGCTGCAGAATCACTCAGGGTGGCTCCGGCCGCCAGATACTGATCGTCGGTCAAGCCAATGGCCGTGCCGGCATTCTTCTGCACCACAACCTGATGGCCGCGCGCAGTCAATTCGCGGACGGAAGAAGGCGTCAGTCCGACGCGATATTCATGGTTCTTGATTTCCTTCGGTACGCCGATCAACATATTTGTCTCCCAATTTTGTTGCAATGCAAAACGGTTAAGTTCTCGCGCGAGGTGTTAAGTGCAAGAAATGCAGCTATCATAGAAGCGAGTTAGTAGTTTTTGTTATTGAAATCATTGCCTTATTTAGTGGAAAATCATGCGCACCATCAAGGAATCGACGCGCGGCCTTGACAAGCTCGACCGCCATATCCTGCGCATACTCCAGCGCGAAGGACGCATTTCGATGAAGGATTTGGGCGACCGTGTGGGCCTGTCGGTCACGCCGTGTATCGAACGCGTCAAACGCATGGAGCGCGACAAGATCATCACCGGATATCACGCCAAGGTGGATGCCGCCGCGCTTGGTGCAAAATTGCTGGTATTTGTCGAGATCACGCTGAATCAGAAATCGGCCAATGCCTTCGATCAATTCCGCCACGAGGTGCTGCGTATTCCGGAAGTGCAGGAATGCCACCTGGTCTCGGGTGACTTCGATTATTTGATCAAGGCGCGCATCCGCGAGATGGACGAGTACAGAAAACTGCTCGGCGATATACTGTTGCAATTGCCAGGAGCGGCGCAGTCGAAGAGTTATGTGGTGATGGAAGAAATCAAGGAGACGCTTGAACTATCGACGGAGTTCGTCTAGATGTGGAGCAATTTTATCCAGGCGCGCCATGAGGTAAACGGCGTTAGCATCAATCTGCGGCGCGGCGGCAACGGCCCGCCGTTATTGTTGCTCCATGGATACCCACAGAGCCACATCATCTGGCGAGCGGTTGCCGACGATCTGGCCAAACGCTACACACTGGTGATGCCGGACTTGCGCGGCTACGGCGATTCTTCCAAACCGCCGGGATTGCCCGATCACAGCAATTATTCGAAACGTGCCATGGCGCAAGACATGATCGAGGTAATGCGTCAACTGGGCCACACCGCATTTTATGTTTGCGGCCATGATCGCGGCGCTCGTGTGGCGCATCGCATGGCGCTCGATCATGCTCAGGCGGTTCGCAAAATGATGTTGATCGACATATCGCCAACCCGTACCATGTACGAGCAAACCAGCCAGCTTTTTGCCAAGCTCTACTATCATTGGTTTTTTCTGATTCAGCCGCATCCGCTGCCGGAAACGCTGATTGGCGGCAATCCGTCGTATTACCTGCGTTACAGTCTGGGCGGCTGGGGTTCGGAAGGAAAGTCTTTTATATCGCCCGAGGCGATGGCGGACTACGAACGTTGTTTTTGCACACCGGAAGCGATACACGCCGCTTGCGAAGATTATCGCGCGGCTGCCACAATCGATTTGGAACATGATCGGCAGGACGAATTGCAGAAAGTCGCCTGCCCGGTGCATATATTGTGGGGCGAACAGGGCGTCGTCGGGCGCTTGTTTCATCCGATGGAAGATTGGCAGGCAAAATGCGGCTCAATGCTGACTGGCAAATCGATCCAGGCGGGGCACTTCATTCCGGAAGAGGTGCCGAGCGCGCTGCTTGCCGAAATGGAGCAGTTTTTTACCGATTAAATGCCGTGTGAGCCCTGACATGGGCAATACGCGGCGACTTGGGAGGAAACCATGACGGGCGCCAGTGCAGTGCCGTTACCGATAGGGCAGGCGGAGCTTCTCGAAATGATTGCTCTGGGCGCACCGCTGGAAGATACTTTGCGGCGCTTGACGCGACTTATCGAGGATCAGTCCGAAGGTCTGTTCTGCACCATCCTTCTGCTTGATCCCGATGGCGTGCATATCCGCGCAGCCGCCGGCCCGAGCATGCCGCAAAGCTATCTGCATTTATTTGACGGTTATGCCATCGGGCCCACGGTCGGATCCTGCGGCACGGCGATGTTCATCCGGCAAACCGTCATCGTGACCGACATATTGCAAGACCCGCTGTGGGCGCCGTATCGTCAAGATGCGGCGCCATTCGGTTTCCGCGCATGCTGGTCGACCCCCATATTCTTGACTCGCGACAAGGTGCTCGGCTCCTTTGCCATGTATTACCGCGAGGTGCGTAGTCCCGGGCCGCACGAGCTTGGATTGATCAACGTTGCAACGCATATTGCCGGCATCGCCATTGAACGCAAGCGCAACGAGGAAATACTGCGACGGCATCACAACGAACTCGAGGATCAAGTCAGGCAACGCACGGAGGAATTGCAGGTACAAAAGGAAAAGGCCGAAGCAGCCGTCGTGGCACTGAGCAAAACCAATGCCGAGTTGGCCGGCGTACTCAATACCCTCAATGCCGCCCAGGAGGAATTGGTACAGAACAAGAAACTGGCCGGCCTCGGCTCGCTCGTTTCCGGTATCGCCCATGAGTTGAACACGCCGATTGGCAATTGCATGATGGCGGCCAGCACGCTCAGCGATCAAACCCGCACGTTCAGCGCACAATTTGCGGAAAAAGGCAGCGTCAAGCGTTCGGACTTGACCGCTTATTTCGAGGAAGCCAAGAGTGCAGGCGACATGTTGTCGCGCAACTTGCACCGTGCGGCGGAATTGATTGCCAGCTTCAAGCAGGTTGCAGTCGACCAGACTAACCTGAACCGGCGCCGTTTCATGCTCGATACAACAATCGACAATATTGTGCTGACCCTGAAAACACGGCTGAAGAAGACGCCATTCAAGATTGAACAGCAGGTTCCTGGTCATATCGAATGCGATAGCTACCCCGGCCAATTGGGCCAGGTTTTGAGCAGCCTTTTGGATAATGCGCTTTTGCACGGATTTGACGGACGTGACATAGGCACAATCGCCATCAGCGCAGAGCTGGACAAGGATGTCGGGGTTATTCTGCGCTTTAGCGACGATGGCAACGGCATCGCGGCGGAACATCTCGAGCGCGTGTTTGATCCATTTTTTACCACCAAACTGGGCAAGGGCGGCTCAGGATTGGGGCTCAATATTGTCTACAATATTGTGTCCGGCGTGCTCGGCGGCACGATCAAGGTTACTAGCGAAGCGGGCAAGGGCACGAAATTCCAGATCAGTCTGCCGCTGGTTGCGCCCCGGTTCTGAGGGGAAGTCCACAAAAACAAGCGCCGGCGAAAACCTAGGCACAAAACTACGCTAATATGCGGCGTTTTGCATAGCCCTGAATTCCTCTGTCAATGTCACGAAAAATCCTTATTTCGGCCGTCGTCATCGCGGCACTTGCGCTTTCCGTATTGTTTTGGTCGCTCTCTCGTCATCACACTACAACGAAAGTTGAATCGCAATCGGGCATTGTCAACGAGCCTGCGGTAGCAAGCAATTGGGCTGCGCTAACGCGTCGCATGGCCGGTAGCGGCGTACGCGGCCTGTCTGACGGCAACGCTGAAAACGCACAATTTTCCGATCCGTACGGCGTCGCGCAGGATAGTGCAGGCAATATATACGTCAGTGACGCCGGTGAAAATAACCTCATCAGGAAAATCTCAGCCGATGGTACCGTGAGCACAATCGCGGGCCATGGGGAGGGGTTGATTGACGGCCCCGGTCTTGCCGCATCGTTCAACACGCCGTCCGGCCTTGCGCTAGATCGGGCAGGCAATATCTACGTGGCCGACACCGGAAACAATGCCATTCGCAAGATCGACGTGCGGGGCAATGTCACCACCATCGCCGGTGACGGGCAGGCCGGCTCGCGCGATGGGCGAGGCGCGCAAGCGCGCTTCAACGGACCGCTGGGACTGGCCGTCGACGCGCAAGGCATTATCTATGTTGCCGACACCTATAACGACAGTGTGCGCCGCATCGCAACGGATGGCGTCGTGACGACCCTGGCAGGCGGTGTGCAGGCGGGATTCCAGGATGGCGCGGCGGAATCGGCATTGTTCGACACACCTTGCAACGTGCTGCTTGACGCGCAGGGAAATCTGATTGTCGCCGACACGCACAACAACGCGATTCGAAAACTGAGCTTGACAGGAAAAAACGATCAGGTGACGACCCTTTATCGTAGCCTACCCGAACAGCACGACGCCAAGATGCGTCGGCCGACCGGATTGGCATGGGGCCCTGGTGGGGTACTTTATGTCAGCGACAGCACCGGCGGGCGCATCCTGCAATTATTGGCCGGCGGCGAGCTTGGCGTACTGCAGAGCGCGATGTTGAAACAAGCCGCCAATGCAGCCGACATCACTGATTTCAGTTTGCAGCTCGCGCGGCCAACGGCGCTGGCCGTTCGGGGCGATGGCAGCCTTGCGGTTGCTGCTGCGGGAAGTTACCGGATTGAGAACGTCGTTCCTTTGCGAGAAGGTGAGCGCGTTCCCACAACCTTACTCGAGGCGGCGCAGCAGGCAACCGACATCGCCATGCAAAACATCGCAAGGTTTCCCGGTGTGAGGAAAGGCCAATTTCCTTGGCCATTCAAGCCGCAACAACGGGCGCATGAAGTCGTCGGTACGCTCGGTGAAGTGCGCGGTAATTTCGACGGCGAAAGCCGTGACCATTTGCACGGTGGGCTTGATGTACAGGCGCCGATGGGGAGCACAGTCTTGATTGTTGCCGACGACAAGGTCAGCGACCCGATTTCAACCTGGGCGTTCGGCAAGCCGGGCGAGGGATTGTCGATCGATACCTTCAACTACATACACATGCAGGTCGGACGCACCGCTGAGGGCAAGTCCCTCGATCCCACCCGATTTCTGATCCAGAACGATGCAAGCGGAAAGCCCGCCTACGTGCGCGTCAAGCGCGGCACACGATTTGCCGTTGGCGATCCCATAGGCAGCGTCAATCGAATGTACCACACGCATCTGTCGCTGATTGTCGGCGGTGTCGAAATCAACCCGCTGGTCCTGCCGTTTTCCGGCATGCGCGACGACATTGCGCCAACCATTCGGCAGGTGCAATTGCTTGACGGCGAGGGCAGGGCATTCGATAAGAAGGAGCACGGCCGGCTGTCGTTGCCGGCGGGAGGCAAATTCGGTATCGTCGTCGAAGCCTTCGATCAAATGAATGGCAACCAGAAGAGGCGCCAGTTGGGGTTGTTCCGCGCCGGATATCAAATCCTGACGCCTGACGGTAAACCGGTGGCAGGGTATGAGCAGCCGCTGGTCACAATCGATTTCTCGCGCCTGCCGGATGACCATGCTGCGGTGAAAATCGCTTATGCCGACAACAGCGGCATCACGGTATATGGCAGCGCAGCGACGCGCATGCGTTATGCCATCACCAATCGCGTACGCGACGGGCTCGCGACGCGTGCGCTTTGGGATACGACGGGACTGCCCCCCGGCAATTACCTGCTGCGCGTCTATGCCAGCGACTTCGCCGGCAACCTGGCAGGGGCCGGGCGCGATATCGCTATTGCGCTGGCGCCATGATTAGAACTCATTCCATAAATAGGCGCCTGTGCAAACGGTCTATTTGGGATGGCGCGCTAGGCGTGTCGCGCCGCACAGGGTGGGCCCCTGTGCAAGCGGCGGACGGCCGCCCCGCACAACAACGCGCGACGCCTAAATAGACCGTTCCCTCCGGGTTTTCGATAAAAGGGGCGCTGGCCGCGTTGCACTCCTTGCTCGTAGCCCCGCTACGAGACGCGTCGCACGCCTTGCCAGCGCCCCTTTTATCGAAAATGCATCAGGTGCCTATTTATGGAATGAGTTCTAGAATTCGACGTGCAGGCGAATGCCGTACAGTGACACCGGTCCGCGATCCCGGTTGTACGACGGGTTGACGGCGTATTGGTAGTCGGCAGTCAGTGTCAGGCGTGACTGCAATTTCATGGCGTAATAGGATTCCCATACGCGCTCCGGCCCGTAGTCAAGCTTGCCGTCGCCGATCAACACACCTAAACCGCCTGCACTGAAGTAACTGCGCGCTGCGCCAGATAATTGGTCTATCGTGGCAGCGATGCCGATGGTGTCATCATGTCGGCTCCAGCGATCGCCTTTGATCGAAAGACCGGCTGAAAGCGAGCGGTCGACGTCGGTAAACTCATAAGTTTCCTTGCTGCCGTCACTGGCGGAGAGGCGCGCAAACAATCCAACATCTGCTGCCAGTTCCTGCTCGATGTTGATCACGGCCCCGCTCCGCGAACCATTGCGCCTGACCAGCGCTGTGTCGGGCACCGCATGGTTGCTCTGCGCGAGGGTGGTGGCATCGTCGTAACTTCCCATGGGCGCGCGGTTGACGAAGGCCGTCAATTTGGTTTTGCCGGGATGGCCATGCCATGTATGGCGCATTTCGGCTTCACCGATGATCGAATACTTGTCGAAACCGATACGGTTGATTTTGGCGTTTGGTTCGGGCGACAATTCAAACAGCCCGCCGCGCAAGGTCCAGTTTCCCTGGTTCCATTCCAATGCGGCACCATAGGTATAGCCCCAGGAATCTGCCGCGTAATCGAATGCTCCCGCATCAATCATTGCCCAATTCAAAAAGTCGGCGCGCGGGTCATGGGCATACGCGTTGGTATCGAACACATCGACGACGGCGAATTTTCCGATTGTCAGGATCAGATTGTTGGCGCTGCGGCTGCCGCCGAACTGATTGGCCGCCGCTTCAATCTTTTCCTGTTCGCCGTCCAGCGAGATGGTCTGGCGCACGAACATGCGCGGCAGTCGGAGGTAAGGCGTGTTGGCACCGATTTTATAAGCACCACCACTCGGGAAAGCCGCCATCCCGACTGTGTTGTTCAAGCCAAAACCTTGATCGATTTCGGTATTGACCCACAGTTCACCATTCTTGCCGACCCGCCAGCCGCCGAACAGCGTGATATCCGTCGTCTCTTCGGTCGGCCCTTCTGGCGTCAGGCTGTTTGTGCCGCCATAAGGCGCGTGGAAGGTATTATGGCCCTGAGTAATGTTGGTCAATTGCCCCGACAGCGACCAGTCGCTGTCACCGCCTGGTTCGGCCATTGCGTTGCTGCAAAGCAGCGCAAAATAGGCGGAAAGGCATAATTGGCCGGCTATTCTGTCATAGCGTGTCTTTTGTGCGAATGTGAGGCTCATGTCCGATGTATTTGTTGCGTACGGTAAATTATGCGCTAGAATATTTCGCACTGTGCAAATAAGCTAGCCGTTTTCCCTGGTTTTCTTCTGGCAGTCACGATATAGCCATTGCTCGGCCGGACATTGTGCCACCGACTTCGATTTTCGCAACTGCCCTTGATTCGTCCTCGACATCGCACCCAAAGGGGGCTGGATGGACAATGCATTATCAGAACCACTGGTATTTTTGCATTTGCTGGCCGACCGCAAAGGAAAGCTGGCAGCCCTGCAGTTTACCTGCGGACCGGGTGAAACGGAACTGTTGGCTTCGTTAGCCGAACATCCGGAATTTCTCAACCTTACACATCTTTTTCCCTGCCTGTTTTCCGAAGACCTTGCAACCGGCGATGCGCTCGCAGCGGCGCTGGCTGTGGCTGAATGCAAATTACTCCCAGCATCGTCCGTTGCGCACGCGCAAACGCAATTGCCGACTGAGTACGCCAACGGTGTCCTGTGGGTTAGCGGAGATTGGTACTGTTCGGCACCGGGCAAACCGAGTGGGACGCAGGCAGCCTCGCGCGCGCTTGCGCTCCAACTCGTTCAACTGGTGGCTGCCGACGCCGACAACCGGGAAATCGAAGATGTGTTCCGGCGAGACCCGACGCTGTCCTATCAATTGTTGCGCCTGGTGAATTCGCTCGGGATCGGCGCTGGCCGGCGCATCACCAGTTTTTCGCAGGCAATTGTCATCCTCGGACGCAACCAACTCCGGCGCTGGCTCAATTTGATGCTATTCGCCGCCCGCGACGGAGATGCGCGTTCTGCCATGCTGCTGGCCAAGGTTGCCGTGCGTTCCCGAACCATGGAACTGCTCGCCTATGCTTCGGGTCTCGACAAGTCGCTGCAGGATCAGGCGTTCATGGCAGGCATGTTTTCTCTTCTGGGAGTGCTATTCGGTTCACCACTTGAACAAGTATTGAAGCCCCTGATGCTGGGCGAGGCCATGCAGGAGGCTGTGCTGCACCGCGAAGGCGAATTGGGCCACTTGCTCAATTTGATCGAGTTCGCGGAACGAGAGAACTTCGATGAACTGGCGGCGGCGCTGGAAGACCTTCAGGTGTCGCCCTCCGAATTCAATCTTGCCATTGTCCAGGCCAACGGCTGGATGCTCAATGTTGTCAACGACAGCCAGGGAAAAGGCAATGTCTGACAACTCGATTGAGGCCTGCGTTGCATTATGTCGACGCGCCCAGGAGTTGCAGGGCGAGTCTCTGGCACGTGCGCTCAACGAGCTGCAGGTGAGATTGGAACAGTTGGGTTCCAGACGCGATTCGGGCCCCGGCGCTGAGGACGAGCCACTTGAAAATACCGTAGCCAAAGACAAAGCGCTGACCGTCGAGCCGATCATGATGCTCGACATGGCCGGCTACCTGACCGACTGGAGTACCGCAGCAGAACAAATGTTCGGCTACAAGGCCGGGGAAAGCCTGGGGCAACATGTCTTGATGCTCTATGCCGATGATGAGGGCGAAATTGCCGAACTGTTTCTTGAGCAGGGAACGTCGGTCCTGGAAGTCAGGCGCAGAAAAAAGTCGGGTGAAGTATTCTGGGCCGGCATGTCGCTCGAAACCATCAGGAACGAAGACGACGAAGCGGTAGGGTTGGCGATCCACCTGACCGAAATATTTGATCGTCTGTCGGATTCCGACAAAATGCGCCTGCACGCGCGCATCATCGAAGACAGCGACCAGGGCATATTGATTACCGACAGCGGCGAACGCATTGTATCGATCAACACGGCGTTTACCCGCATCACCGGCTATTCGCCGGCCGAAGCGATCGGGCAGACGCCGGACCTGCTTCGCTCAGGCTTGCATGACGCGGGCTTTCGTGCAGAAGTACGAGCGGCAATGCACGGCTCCGGCCCCTGGGTGGGTGAGATAGTCGGCAAGCGCAAGAACGGCGAACTGTTCCCCCAGTCTGTGACCATCAGCGTGGTGCGCAACGAGAACGACGAGATTACCCATGCGTTCTCGATTTTTTCCGATATCAGCCGCCACAAGGAAGCCGAAGCACGTCTGCAACGCCTGGCCAATTACGATACCGCGACAGGCCTGCCCAATCGTTCATTGCTCAACCAATTGGTCGGGCAGGCGCTGATTGGCGCGCGCCGCAACAACGATCACGGGGCCTTGCTGGTGATTACCTTGAGCCGCCTGGCTTCGATCAATTACACCCTGGGCCACGAAGTTGGCAATGAACTGCTGTGCCAGGTGGGATTGAAGTTTCGCCAGACGCTGCGCGATGAAGACGTGCTCGCCCGGATCGACGGCGACAAATTTGTTGTTGCCTTGTTTCACATCGAGAAGCGCGAGCACGCCGGATTTGTTGCCCAAAAACTGCTTGCTGCCCTGGAGGAGCCATTCGTGGTTGAGCCCAACGAATTGCATGTCGATGCCTGTATCGGCATTGCGGTCTACCCGGAAGACAGCCTCGACGCTGGGGTGCTGACGCGTTATGCCGATGTGGCAATGATGCGGGTACAGCAAAGCGAGGAAAAGGGCTTCTTGTTTTATAGCCCGGAAATGAACCAGCGGGCAAAAGAGCATATGCGCATTGAAGGTGATTTGCGTCATGCCTTGGGTGCCGGTGAGCTATCCTTGCATTATCAGCCGAAAGTCAGCCTGCGCAACGGCCGCGTAGTGGGTGCCGAGGCGCTGTTGCGTTGGCGCCACCCCGAGCGCGGCCTGATCGGACCGGGAATCTTCATTGGCGTGGCGGAAGAAACCGGCCTGATCATGGAGATCGGGAGCTGGGTGCTGGACGAGGCATGCCGACAAATTCGCCAATGGCAGGACGAGAAACGGTCCATGCCGCCGATTGCCGTCAACTTGTCAGCGCGGCAATTTGACCGTCATCTGCCTTCGCGTTTGCAGGCTGTACTGGAGCGACACCAGGTAAAACCTGATCAGATCAAGCTGGAAATCACGGAAACCCTTTTGGTCCGTGGTGCAGAAAACGTCATTCCCATCATGAATGAACTCGTCGCCATGGGTGTCGCGTTGGCGCTCGATGACTTCGGCACAGGCTATTCCAGCCTTGCCTATCTGAAGAAATTTCCCATCAGCACCTTGAAAATTGATCGCTCATTCGTGGTTGGATTGCCGGACGAAGAGAGCGACTGCGCCATTGCGCGGGCAATCGTGACGATGGCGCAGCAGCTACGCCAGGAAATCGTTGCAGAAGGGGTCGAGACCCTGGAGCAGATGCGTTTTCTGCGTGATCTCGGCTGCGATCAGCTGCAAGGTTTTTTGTTCAGCCCGGCCATTTCGGCTGAGGCGTTCGGCGCCATGGTCTCCAATGGGCTACGCTTGGCGCTCGACATCTGATCATATCCGCACGGCCCGGCAGTGGCGTCGTGCGTTCAATGACCGCTACATAGGCAGTATCAGCTTTCCGGGCTCATCGTCGGCTTGCCTTTTTGCATGTCTTGCTTGACGCGCGAATACTCGCGCTGCGCCTCTTCCTTGCTGTCTGTTGTCGTCGCCGCGTTCCCGGCCTCGCAAAGCACAGCACCTTCGGCCATATCGTCGCAGGCATTCAACTTTTCCCATCCGTCGTCTGCGAGCGGGTTGGGGCGCTTGTGCGCGCTGCCCGAACCGGCTTGAAATGCAAAGCCATCGTAGCTGACGAGGTCATGAAATTTGTAGGTGCGTCCCTGTACCCAGGCCGGCGCAACACGCCGCGGTTTGATGCCGGCGCCCTGCACGACAACAGTGCCGGCCGCCGGGGTGGTTGGGGAAGCAGTTTGCGCCGACGCGGTCGATTCGAGAGAGCAAAGAGTAAGGGCAAGCAAGGCAAGAACAGGTGCGGATTTTTTCATGGTGATTCCTTCTGATTTACGGAGTAAGACATTGCCAAATGATGTACAGGCACTTTAGTGGGTCAGGGGTGAAGCGCCAGTTCGCCAGCGTTGGCCTTGGCACCGACTGAAATTCCGTTGCCCGCTGCAGGCGCGGAAGAGACGCCGTCATTGCCAAAGACCTTGCCGCCGATGTAGGTGTAATACAGCTGCCTTTGGCTCATCGCCAGCAGCACGCGATGGGTGCGCAGGAAGTCTGCGCCGAGCAGCATATCCGGCCGTATCGTGGGCGCAGCTTCGGTGCGGATGCGTGCCACGCTGCCGACTGCTTCAGTAGTTGGTGTAGCCTGAAAATTCGTCGCGCCGACCATTGTTGGTGCAATACTCATTAACCTGAACGACGCCAACGAATCAGACGAATGTGCGGCCCCGGGATCGCCCCAGACTGCCGATATGGCGATTTCGGGATTCTGGATCACTTCGCTGCCAAGGCTGAATGTTCTAAAATGCGCGCGCCAGATTTTCCCACTTTGCTTGCCAGGTGCCGTTTCCGAACTCATTTCCGTCACGCCCGGCGTGTCGGGGGAAACACCCGCTCTTGCAGCCGCCTGCAAATCGATGATCGATGTCGGTGCGCCGCTATCGATCAATGCTGTCATTTCATGGCCGTTGACGCGGACAGTCACAATTTGCCTTGGGTCGCTGGTAGATAAATCCACCAGTGGCACCGTCAGTGCGGCATCGTCCCAGTAGGCCAGAAATGTATTCTCGCAGCCCGAAGGGGCAAATATTTTCATTTGCCCGGTTGATACCGACATTTCAACGTCCTTGTTCAGGCCGTTCAACAGGATATCGGCCCCGGCAAGCATGCCCAACGATTGCGGGGAATTCGATACAACGCCGAGCGTGAGTCGGTGCCAAAAGAATCTGTCGAGCGCGATATCTTCCACGAAAGTTGCATAGCCCTGCGCATCTCCCTGAGCGGTGCTTTCCGTCAACTTCGAATGGGCGAGAGGCAAACCGAGCTTTACGGCTTCCTGTTGGGTTAATACGCTGTGCAATCTCCCCGTATCGACCAGCATGGTCTCGGCTTTCCCATTCAGGTTGCCTTTTGCGGTGACCAGACCATCGACCGTTTTCAGCTTCAAGGTTGCAAGGTTCCAATAGAAACATTGTTGACCGGACTGCGCTGTTTTTTTCTTGTCGCCGACGATTTCAATCGAGCTTACCGGATTGGTGACGGCATCATGCGCGGAATTCGCACTCGTCTGCGCGATCACCATGCTCGACTGCATCAGTAACACAGCAAGCAACGACAACACGATCAGTGGGGAGAGGATGCCCCGTGCTGCCTTCATCTTTACATTCGCCTTTGCGTAAATGAGCATCATTGCAAAAATACCAGTCGGTTTTCGTTGCATCGGGCTTATCGATGCATGGCATTGCATGCTGATATGATTCTTTAGACAATAGCCTTTATATATGCATGCTCTTCCCTTAAACGGCAATCGTCAACTGGTTTTGAATGCAACATGCCACTTCCCGTCAAGCACGAAATTCATGGCAAGAAACACGTATTGCCGAAGGGGAAAGCCGTGTGAGGGGCGAGCTGGGCCACGGAAAATTACCATACCACTGGCAGAAATCGAAAAAGTGGTATTAATAGGAAGAGAACTGATTTTGTGCGATGACAGCACTGGTGGCGGATTCCATGGCGAAGCCGGCGCCGTCTAGACGCGACCGGCTAAGCGTAGAAGTTCGGCTTGCCGCCGAAGGATTGCAACTATCAATCAGTGCAATGCGCCGGATCGGAAGGGTGATCCGGCGCAATGCCGAGGCAGACGTATTGCCAGATCAGTTGCCGGCCTGACCGCGATCTTTGTGCGCGGCGTAAATGTACATCTGGATATCGCGCTGCGCTTTGGCGCTTTCCATTTCCATTTTCATTTTTGCCGCAGCGTGATCCATTTCCATCTGCATCAATTTGTCTTGCATGGCCATCAGTTTGCTTCGTTCGTCGGGTGTCATGTGCTCGATCTCGTTGTGGTATTGCTCCATTTGATAGGTTGCGTAGTCTGCTCCGTGCACGAATCCGCCCTGGGCGGGTTCGCCGCCGGCCGCCAGAGCAGTTGTCGACAATGCGCCAATACCTGCCGTTGCAATCAGTCCCGCTGCCAAAATTTGCTTCCATGATTTCATGATGACTCCTTAGTTGATGTGGGTTGGTTTTTTGCGCGCATTGCTTGGTCGAACGTGTGCCAAAAACCTTACAGTGGCTTGAATTTGTGGGAAATCGACCCCTTTGCCTCGTTAGGCCATGGCCTGAGTCATTAATGGTCAAGGGGCAATAAAGGAGCACATTGGGTCTTTCGTGACCGCTCTTGATCGCGCATGCCGGTTCATTTGATCTACCTCAAAGGGAGGATAGGCGCGCACGTTAGTATTGACCCACGAGTTGTCATGCGTGGGCCAATTTTTCAGGAATTAAAGGAGTCAAAATGAAAAAATCGAATCTGTGTTTGCGTTGCGCCGTGATTGTGGTCGCTGCATTCACGTTGCAATCCGCTTCCGTATTCGCCGATGAGGCAATGCCGATGAAATCGGGCATGATGGGTGAACACGGCGATCGACAGGACTGGGCTCAGCATACCAAGAAGACACTAGACGATCTGAAGGCAAAGTTGCACCTGCGCTCCGACCAAACGGGCGCATGGGATGCCTGGTCACACGGCGTATTGAAGGATGCCGAACAGCAGATGGACGGCAACGAAGCCAAGCATAAAGGCGATGAGCACAGAGCAATGGCGGAAATGGACGAGACCACGCCTGAGCGCATGGCCCATCACATTGCGCGGTTGCGTGCCGACGCCGCCTGGATGCAGGAACATCTTGTGCAACTGGATGCCGCGCTCGCTCGAACCAAGACTTTCTATGAGGCGCTGGACGTCAACCAACGCACGATATTCGACCTTTACTGGCAAGAAATGCACGGCAGGGGCGCCGGTGGCATGCATGGGCCCGACCACGAATCTTGCCCAATGATGAAGCAGCACAAATAAATCTTACCAACCCGGCTGGCGCGATGTCGGTCGGCATTCCAGCCTTCAGGTGAACATCATGAGTATGACCAAAGTAAAATATTGCAGCGTCGGGTTGGCAATGCTGGCTGCTTTGAGCCTGTCAGGCATTGCCGCTGCTCAAGTCCATGGCGGCCATACCGGGGCAGGGCAGCAGGGCGGTGGCGGGCATGGTAATAGCGCCCCTCATGGTGGAGCAAGAGGGCCGGGCAACGCGCACGGCGGCTACGGCGGCCATGGTGGCCACAGCGGTCGCGGTGACGGCGGCTGGCACCGCGGCGGTTCTGCCTGGTGGGGGCTGGGATTGGGGCTTGGACTCGGCTGGGAGCTTGCGCCCCATGTTTACCCGTATTCTCCCTATGGTGACTACTATTATCCCTATAGTCCGCCTGTCGTGGTGGTCGAGCCAGCGCCTGTTGAGCTGCCGTCCAATCCTCCCGCTACGGCAAATTGGTACTACTGCGAATCGGCCAAGGCTTACTACCCCTATGTGCGCCAGTGTCCGGAAGCTTGGTTGATCGTGCCTGCGCGACCTCCCGAAAGGTGAACTTTCAATCGCACCGGGCTGTCATGCGACGGCCCGGTGCGATTGCGCGTGGATCATCGGCTTACAAGCCCAGGTCGCTGAGACTCGGGTGATCGTCGGGCCGGCGACCCAGTGGCCAAAAGTATTTGCGATCCGATTCATTGATCGGTAGATCGTTGATGCTGGCAAAGCGGCGCATCATCAATCCTTGCTCGCTGAATTCCCAGTTTTCGTTGCCGTATGAGCGAAACCACTGGCCTGAATCGTCATGCCATTCGTATGCGAAACGCACAGCGATGCGGTTGCCGCCAAAAGCCCAGAGTTCCTTGATGAGTCGATAGTCCAGTTCCCTGGCCCATTTTCGTTCCAGGAATCGGCGTATTTCGTCGCGGCCAACCGGGAACTCGGCCCGATTGCGCCAGCGTGTATCTTCGGTGTATGCAAGCGCCACGCGTGCCGGGTCGCGGGTATTCCAGGCATCTTCGGCGAAGCGCACCTTTTGCACTGCAGTCTCGTGCGTGAAAGGCGGCAGGGGTGGTTTGGTTTCCATGTGATATCCCTCATTGTATTTGCGGTCGTTGAAAATGCGCAGGCAGCACGAAATTCCCCCTCGTTCAAGTCCTTCCTGTTCGGATTTGCCTTGGAGGAAATTCTAAAGCGCTTATCCTACAGCACGACGTGCTCATGCGCAGGGCAAACAAATGACGGATGGAGAGGGCGCAGTCATTTTTTTGCGCTCTTTGGTGCGCGGTTGATTCAAATCAAGTGCCGACTTTCAGCGCTGAGGTCTAATTGACCCATGAATTCTGCAAAATCGATCCAAACCACCGACGACGGTAGTTGGTTGTCGGCACAACAGGCTGTGATGCCGGATGGTACGGAAGTTGGCAACTTACCTCTCGTCAACATAAAGCTGCCGCAACTTTACCGGCCAGGTGAAACGGACGGCGACACCCTGCCCAACGAAAGCAACGCCGCGCTGCGTGCCGCAATTCACGCCATCGAGTTTGCCGTGACCATCGAAGATGGCCTTGATTACCTTGGTGCCTGGTTGCAAGGCGACAAAGCAGCCATTCGTAGCAAATGGAGTGACGCACCCGCCAGTTAAGCACTGAGGGTTGCGAAGGAAAGGTCCGCGTTTGTGGGACTTTCTTTGAAATCGCGCCAATTCACTTCTCGCCTTGCCGCCGGCAAGGAACTACCGTGCAATTTCATTGTCTTTAAGACACCGACGTCAGCATCATACGTCAGTCAAAGCGCGGTAACGCACATACTTTTTTCCTATGGTGACTACACTGGAATGCGTCGTTCTCAAAAGTTTTCATGAGGTAAAAAATTGAAGAAAGCTGCAAATTTGACGCAATGTCCGAGTTGGACCATCACGGACATACCGTTTCAGAATATCGACAAAAGTGCAGTGCGTGACGACGAATTCCTGTTCCTCACCCTGGCGTCGGCGTCGTTTGTCGAAATCCTCTCCGAAACATTCAGCAATAATCTTGTCGAGCACTTTCGCGATGATCGCGACATTGTGGATTGGCTCACGCGTTGTTGGCAGCGGGAAGAAGTGCAACATGGACAGGCACTGCGCACATATGTCCAGGCGGTGTGGCCGGAATTCGACTGGCACCTTGCCTACGAAGGCTTTCGCAACCAATACGCGGCGATCTGCACGGTCGAGCAACTTGAACCGAACCGGGCGTTGGAATTGATGGCACGTTGCGTCGTTGAGACGGGGACGTCAAGTTTTTATCGCGCGCTTCAGCAATACGCATCAGAGCCGGTTCTGCGTGAATTACTCGGACACATCA
>DATBQE010000072.1:0-9167 GCA_036561005.1 Burkholderiaceae bacterium
AGTTGCGAACGATTAGTGCCAAGTGGAATTTTTGTGAGACAGTGCTTTACACGTGTTGCTGCAATAGCCGTCTCATGTTTGGATGAATCTAAGAATCACTATAATGCATAGTGAGGGAATGTCATCCTGTCATGATTGACAGGGGCAGGTTCAATAAGGTTTGAAATTATCGACCAAGCGAATCAGGAAATGATTGGTGTTCGGGAAAAAAGCCCTGCGCAAAATTAGGCTAAACCAGCGCGACCGGCGGCTAGCCCCGTAGTCCAATACGACTAAGTCTCAGTTCCTCTTCCGAGCAATATGCAGATACGATGCGAGCCACGCGCGAAACTCGGGTTCCGGCAACGCCTTCTTGTTTATACCCCATTCGTTTAACGGCGAACTCAGCATTCGCCGCCATTCACGGGCAAACGACGCCACATCCGGTTTGCGCGAAAGCTCACACGCACCAACATAACCATGCAGGTCCAGCAAGCCGATGTTCCCGTTCAGGTAGTCCTGTGCGGCCCCAAACAGCTCGCTGACTTCCTGTTCGTCGGGATACAGAAGGTCATGTCAAGAATTGCGCGACACGGACTTCTGGCAAAATTGCAGCAGGGCCCGGGCCGCATCCGACGACGCGTCGAAATTTCGCCAGCCGATACTTGCAAGGCGGCCGGAGATCGATATATTGTTGCAATGCCAGCATAGCGCGGCGGTAAATACTTTCTCGCCGTTCTGCACGAGTTCTATCGCATAACCAGGGGTGTGACACCTTGCAGGCTCACCCGTCGTCAAGGCGTTCCATAATCCGATCACTTCAAAACTTTCCTGTTCGTCGCACACAGTGCGACTGCAGATTGAAAACCGCCAGCCCCGCCCCGTTTCCAACTGCTGTTGGGAGTCGGCGGCGAACCCGATCGAGGGTGAATCGCCCAATTCGAGTATATGAACGGCGTCGAAGTAATCCGAATCAAAATTGGCCATGTCGATTTTCATTTGGGGCAGGCAATATGGATCGCAAATAAAACGTATTGTTCCGTAGCCGTACTCGCGTCTACACGGTATCGGTAAGGCGGCATCATCTCGAATCGTCAAAGCAAAAAATAAACAATCGCAGCCGCAGCAATCAACATGAACGGCAGGCCAAACAGCGCGATCTTCCCGAATTGCCCATTCCCCGGTCCAGGCCAATCGTCTTCCATGAACGAAAATATCACGCCCTTTCCGGGCCGCCATTCCAGGTTCCAGAAAAGCCCGGCACACAGGTACAGCACGGACGATGCCGCGATATTGCTCGCCCACGTGACGGGATATGCACCGTCGCGCAGCAGCAGATACAGATCGTAGCACCAACTTGCCGAGAGCATCCACAGGCAGGCCGCCATCGCGGCCTGCAGCTGTCCGGCCTTGCCACGCATCGTGCGGTAGAGCGTGCCGACCGACCAAGGCGCTGTCAGAAACGTCAGGACAGCCATTATCAGCGCATCGAAATAGTCCCAGGTTGGATCGCCAGTGTAGGGCGCCACAATCACAATCCCTGATGCGGCAACGGAAAAGGTGACGATTTTCCAGCGCACGCACAGGAATTGACGATAGGTGCGGTGGGCGAACGAGAACGCGGCTCTATCGCGTATCCAGAGCGTCGCGCAGCAGGCGCAAAACAATAGCCAAAGCAGCAGATAGGTCTTCATGATTGCATCCGGCTTGTCCAGCCTGGTACCCAAGTGAGGGTTGATTGTAAGTGCGTCTCGGGGACCGCGCAATGGCGCCTTGGCGCGTACCACGACGGCAAAGTGGTCCGATAGCTAATGCATCGTCAGTCAATGTAGAATGCACCCAAGCAAGAATCGTCCAGCCGGAGCAGCATGGAGGCGATCATAGTCAGCAATGCCAGAGGGGACATGAATACTGTATCGAAGAACCATTACACAAAAATTTTCGCAAAAATTTTCGCAACAATTTTGCAGGCGGCGATTTTAAACATTATGTTGGCCTGTGTGACGACGGCGGCCTACGCCGAACCGGCCACCGGCACGCTTTGGGTGGAACCGTCAACCGGCATGAAATTCACCTGGGTTCCCCCTGGCTGCTTTGACATGGGTGAAGGATCGGGCAACGCCTACGAGCGGCCGGTGCGCAAGGTATGCGTGAAGGGATTTTATCTTGGCGTTTATGAAGTGACGCAGGCGCAGTACGAAAAAATTACCGGCAAGAACCCGAGCAATTCCAGGAGCCCTGACTTTCCCGTCGATTCGGTCAACTGGAACGATGCGCACAACATGGCGCAGAAATTGTCGGCCGTCGACCGCGAGAAAATCCGATTGCCCTCCGAGGCCGAGTGGGAATATGCCTGCCGCGCCGGTGGCGCGCACGCGCCTTACTGCGGCGATGGGCGGGTAGGGGAGCTGGCCTGGTATGACCGCAATAGCGATGGGCAACCGGCCGGGGTGGGCAAGAAGCTGCCCAACCGCTGGGGCCTGTACGATATGAGCGGCAACGTGTGGGAATGGACTTCCGATTGCTGGCACGACAATTACTACGGTGCTCCCGGGGACGGCAGCGCGTGGATCGAAGGCGGCGATTGTACTTTCCGCTCGGCACGCGGCGGCAGCTGGGGCACGCCGGCTTCCAGCGTGCGTGCGGCTGTGCGCAATTATGACGGTGCCGGTGCCGATTTTGTCGACACCGGATTTCGCCTGCTGCGCGAGTGACGCGATAGCGTCAGGCGCGACTATTTTCCCGGCTGGCCGAGCGCATGAACAGCGTGCCGCTGAGCACGAAGGCGATCACGAAGAAGCACACGCGTATCAGTGCCACGGGTTTGACGATTTCCACCGGCAACGCCATCATCAGAATGCCGAGCGGCACATAGCCGAAGGCCAGCAGGCCGGCCACCGTGCGGCCGAGTGCGCCCTGTTTCCAATAGCCGAAAGCAAACAGCACCAGGCCGACATAGCTGCAATGGAACTTCACCAGGGTGAGCACCATTTGCATGCCGGCCTCCTCGGCTGAAAACGGCAGGCCGCGTTCGATTGAATGCAGCATGGTCATGATGTGGTGGTTTTCGATCATGTCGAGGAAAGCCGTCAACAGCATGGCGCCCAGCCCGATGGCGCGCAGCCACGGGTCCATCGCATCGCGAAAGCGCACCGCAAGCAGCACGAAATAGACGCTGTAGACCACGATGAGAAAGTTGTCCAAGCCGAGATTGAGGCGCAATCCCATGACGTTGCCGGGCGACTCGGTCACGCGGGCGGCGAGATCGCCAACCGGTCGCGCGGATTGGAAAAAGTCTTGCGACATGTGCGTCGTCAAGATGCCGGCCACCATGGCCAGGACGATGGCGGCCGCGAGAAAGGCAAGGACGGCCAGCATGCGGTTCAATTCTTTATTATTCATTTCGATTTTCCTCAAGGTTTTGCAAGCTCGGTCGACCTCGCCAGGTCAAATCTGCCCGGGCATGATGTCCGTCGCCGAACAGCGCGGGTGCTTGTAGCCGGCGGGTGCCTGTCCGGGAGTCAGGTAGTCGATATTGTCGGTGCCGTTGTAGCCGCCGCCGTAAGGGATGCCGTCGAGCCCGGCGCTGCGGCGAATGCGGTAGGCCATCACGTGATCGGCGCAGGCGGTGTCACCGGCCAAGCCAAGTCCACCGATCACCACGCCGTTCTGATACAAGGGCACGCCGCCGGCCCAGGTCACCACGCCGCCTGCCACTTTGCCGATGCCTGTGCCCGGCGTCATGAATTCCGGGTTGAAGGGATTCGAGGAATTGAAACCGTACAGCAAGCCGCCCGGTTGGGCCAGCGAATAGAGGTTCGCGGTCGAGGCGGCGAAAGCGCTGTTGCTGAAGCCGTTGGCGGTGCCTGCCTTGCCTATGGCCAGGGCGCGCGCATAGGGCTGGGCGTCGCCGACCTTGATAGCCGTGCACAGGCGGCCCTGGCGATCAACCACGGCAAGCCATTCCCGGCTTGGGTTGAGTGCGGCACCGTTGGCCTGGGTGACAGCCGTGGGTAACAGGTTCTGGATTTTTTGTACTGTTGCCTCTGGAATGTCGCACGCGTGTTCGGCGGCGGCGGACAGGGAAAAAATCAATCCGGTGACAAGTAACATTGCTTGCTTTGATGTTGTTTGCATGGTCTCTCCTGGAAAGGTAGTGCACGTCAAAATGAAAACCTGGCCTGTGCAAAAGCACCGCTATTGCCGGCAAGGCGTCCGAAAAACGAATCGATGGGGCCACGGTAGAGGTTCACGCCCGCGCTCAACCGGGTATGATCGTTGGCGTCGTAACTCAATAAAGGACGCAGGTAGAAATCGCGCCGCGTGCGGTTGGCTACTGCCAGCACTTCGGCCTTGAGCGTATCGTTCAACCAGGTCTTGGCCACGCGCGCAGTGAAGCCGTAGGTGTGCCGGTCCTGCTGGCCGCCGATGATCGCGTCGAGCACCGCAAGCGGGCGCTCTGCTGCCGGCGCTGACGTGGCAGGGTCGGCATAATCTTCGATGGCGCGCCCGAAAACCTGCAGGTTGATATTCAGGTTGTCGTCGAACGAACGGTCCGCACCGAGTACGCCGTACCAGTAGGAATGCCGCGCCAGCGGGTCACCGGGCACTGCCGCGCCAACATGATGATAGGCAAACTCGCCGCGCACGCCAAAGCGCCCGGCATTGAAGGCAAAGTCGGCCCCCAGCACATCAGCTTGCGGATAGGTGAGCGCGATCACCGGTAACGGCGGACCGAATTCGATCGGCCGCAACACCGGGAACAGGTCGTAACCATGAAAGTAACTGAGCGACCAGTCGAATTGCCCGCCCGTTCTGTTGAGCCGCAGGCCGCCCTCCACGCCGCTGCGCGACGACTGGTTGACGAATTCGGCTTGCCCGAGCGGCAGCGGAATGCGCGTCGGATTGAAAAAAGGCGTGGCGAACATTGATAGCGAATAATCGCTGTCCAACGCGACGTCGGCAGTCAGCGCGATGGTGCCGGTGCGCTGGTCTTCTTCGAAAGGCAGCATCACGACGTAATCGTGCGGGGTCAGGTTGTCGGTCGGGTTGAGTCCGTCGGCGCGGCCCCAGGCCACGATCTGCTTGCCCAGACGGATGCGCCATTGGTCGTCCTGCCAGGACAGGAAACCTTCAATCAGTGCGCTGTCGCTATTGCTGTTGCGCCCCAGATCGGGGGCGATGGCGCGCGCCTCGAATTGCGCGCCGAGCTTATCCGTCAACGTGGCCTTGAGTTTGATGTCCAGCGCCGCACCGGCGAAATCGGTGCGGTTGTCGAGATGGTTGTCCGACCTGAAGTAGTCGGCGGCGAACCAGCCGGAAGCCTGCACCGAGGGCGTCGCACCGCCGGCATCATCGCCCGCCGATGCCGATGCGGCCTGAGCAAAGAGGAACATCCACGCTGCTATCCGCGCCGCTGTCGACACCCCATGGCGCGTGCACCTTCGCTTGGGCATTCAGTCCCGCTCCAGCGATTCGGCCGAGAACATGCGGGCGGCAACCGGCTGTTTGGTATCGACCTTGTCGAGCGTGAACGAGGTCTTGTGGCCGGACTGCAGGTCCTGCATGTCGCGCCGCAGTGCCAGCCAGCGTTGCGGTTCGCTTTCCACCATTTTGTGGTCGGCCGTGCTCTGGGTGCGGAACAATTGCCCGCCCAAGTCGTAATAGTCGACCTTCAGCTCGACGAAATTGTCCTTGCGTATCCACGACACGCGCCGGGAATAGCCGAGGTCATGCTTCAGGTTGTCGTCTTGCGGGCTCGATTCGATCACGTAGCAGTCGAAACCCTGCATGGCTTCCGAGCGCTGCAACACATTGCGAAACAGCGCGGGGCGCGGCGGCAGGATGTCGGCATAAGAGAAATCCGAGCCGACGAAGCTGTCGCGCTTGTTGCTTGCCACCAGGCGCCGGCTGCGCTTGAGGGCGGGCAGATAGATCCACATGTCGTCGTCGCGATCGGCATGCTGCAATTGCAGGAAGCGCGTGCCGTTGACGTCGGCCGGAAAGTTGAAGCGGATTGCCAGGTCCACATCGATACCATCGGGCTGCAGACGCGACGCGCCGGAGATCTTGCGTTCGCGCTGCTGGCCCTTGTCGTTGACCAGGATCATGGTTGCGTCATAGGTTAGGGTCTTGACCTTGGCGGCGTAAAAGTTGCGGTTCATGATTTCATCGACCGGCAGGTCTGCCGCTGCCGCATACAAGGCCGCCATGGCGATGAAGGCGAGCGATGCTTTGAGGAGCGTATGCATGGTCACGCTTCCTCCACGATGGCATTGCGCGCCGGAGTACGCGGCTGCGGTGCAGCCTTGGCGAGTTCGCCGAACAGGAAGCGCGGCTTGATCACCAGGATCATGGCGCGCAGGAACAGGATGGCCGACAAGGCGCTGATCGTCATGGTCATGATGACGGCGGTGGCCAGGCGAGAATAGAACGTGAAGTCGGAAGCAAACAGCACGGCATAGCCGCCCACCAGCGCCAGCGTGATATACAGGATGGCGCGGCCCGATGTCTGCAGCGCGCGCTCGCTGGCCAGCCTGGCGTCCTTCAGTCGCGCCAACTCTTCCTTGAAGCGCAACAGCAGGTAAATTTCATAGTCTGCGCCGATGCCGATTGCCATCGAGGCAATGCTGGCCGTGCCCATGTCGAGCGGCGTGCCGAGCCAGCCCATGACACCGAAGTTGGCCACCACGATGATCATCACCGGCACCACTACAAACAGGCCGCCGACCACCGAGCGCAGCATCAGGCTGGTCAGCACCAGGATCACCAACGCCATCTGCGCCGTGTTGACGATCTTCTCGCGGATCACGGCGTCGTTGATGGCGGCGATTTCGGCCAGCGTGCCGCCCACGCGCACCTTCACGTTACGTGGAAATTCCTTGTCGATCAGCGGCTGCGCGCGCGCAACCAGGTCCTTGAAATAGGCCGTGCTGTCGCTCTTGACGAAGGCCCAGCCGAGCATCTTGCGGTAGTCGCTGTCGACGTAGTTGTCGAAATCCTGCGGGTCGCCCGAGAGCGAATACAGGAACAGATATTGTGCGACGAGTTCGCGATCGTTCGGGATCACGTTGAACGCCGGGTCGTCATTATGAACAGCCTGGTTCATGCGCTTGACCAGATCGGCCAGCGATTGCGTCTTACCCACTTCCGGCTGCTGCGCCAGGAAGGTTTGCAGCTTTTCCATGGCGATCAGCACCTGCGGATCTTTCATGCTGTCGGCCTGTTCGCCTTCCACAAGGAAATATACGGTATTGGTGCCGCCGAAAGCCTGGTTGATGGCATGGTCGTCGGTGCGGATCACGTGTTGCGGCGAAAAGTAGAGCAGGGTGCTGTCGTCCACCCGCAAGCGCGGAATGCCGGCGCCCAGGATGCCGATCAGGGCCACGCCAATGCACAGCACCCAGGCAGCGCGTTTGCCCTGCACACTGGCCGAGAACACGCTGAGGATGCGGCCCAGCATGCCGGCGCTCTCGGTTTCCACCGGGCGCAGCTTGGGAGCCGGCAACATCGAACGCAGCGCCGGGATGAAGGTCATTTCGAGAACGAGCCCGCTCAACACGCCGGAACCGGCAAAGATGCCGAAGTGCCGCACCATGTCGATATTGCCGAGCGTGAGCGAATAAAAGGTGATGGAAGCGATCAGGCCGGCCGCCAGCATGACACGCCCGACCTTGGAAAGCGACTCCACGACGGCTTCCTTGTTAAGCTGGTGCGGCGTCAGGCGGGCCGTGCCGTTGGCGGCATTGGCCGTATTGGCTTCGGCCAATCGTCGGTATTCTTCATAATAGCGCTTGAGCAACTGGATGGCATGCCCGCTCGTGATCGCCATGATGAGAATGGGCGTGGTGGTATTCAACACATCGAGATCGTAGCCGCACAGTTTCAGCGTGCCGATGCCCCACGCCACCGAGAGCAGCGCCGTCAGCATCGGCAGGAGCATGCCCTGGATGCTGCGGAAGGAGAGGAATTGCACCGCCATGATGATCAGGAAGGCAACGCCGAAATAGGCGCCCGAAGACTGCGTGTAGTGTTCGATGCCGGCGAAGCTGACCGGCGAGCCGGCGACGTAGAGCGTGGCCGTGGCGTCGCGTTCGGCATCGACGGCAGCATTGATTTCGTTGTTCAGGGCGGTGAAACCTTCCGCGTCTTTCTTCATGCGGAAATCTGCGATGACGGCAGCGAACTTGCCGTCCGGCGACACCAGCGCGCCGATGTAAAAGGGATTCTCCGCAATCGATTTCTTGAGCTTTGCCAACTGCTCGGCGTTTTGCGGAATCGTTTCAAGCAGGGCCCGCACTTCCATGCCGTCCGCTGTGCCGTGTATGCCCTTGGCCTTGCGTGCGGCAAGGCTGACGACGTTGTCCCTGATCGCTTCCGGTATGCGCAGCATCGACTCTTGCAGGCGCTTCACCTTGGCCAGCACCGCCGGCTGATAAACGTCTCCCTGGGTCGGTTTGATGCCGATCACGACCACGTTCTTGCCGCCGAATATCTGTTCGATCGATTCCGTGGTTTCGACATAGGCGTCGCCGTGCGGCAGCCACAGGTCATTGTTGTTGATGACCTTCATGTTGCGCGCAGCAAACCCGAAGAAGCAGGTGATGAGCAACACCAGCGCCATCACGATTTTCGGATGGTTGGTGATGAAGCGCAGGTAATTGCGCGAGAAGCGTTCGAAGCTGGTCATGGGTTCCCCATATCAAGAATGGCGCAATGCGTAACCGTATGTTGCTGTCTGAAGTGCTGAATCTGCTGCTCAATGATCAAGCGAACCTGCCGCGATCTGCATCGGCAACTCCGCTGCCGAACGTGCAAACGCCGCCGTGCATGCGCAACGGCGGCTTCCGGCATGACATGCTGCCCGGCGTCCGTCGCCCGGCGGGTTGTCTATTCCGTCACCGATTCCGCGACAGTGGCCGATGCGGCGGCACGTTCGGCGACCAGCGTCGTCAGGTCGGCAACCGTGGCGATACCTTCCACATCGGATTGGTCGAGGCGAATTGCATAGTCTTCCTGCAGTTCGATAAACAGCTCGACCAGCATGAATGAATCCGGCACGATGCCTTTGAGCGGCATCTCGTCGTCGATACGCGACGGCGGGATTTTCAGGAAGGCGGCGATTTTGTCTTTGATGGCGTTTTTGCTTGCTTCGGTGACTGACATTTTTTACTCCATGCTGATTAGGG
>DATBQE010000073.1:0-62677 GCA_036561005.1 Burkholderiaceae bacterium
GATGTATATCGACAATTACCAGCAAGCCGTCAGAGTCTATGATGCGTACAATACTGCTCTGCAAGGCACAACACAGTATGTATCGGCCACAGGCAATGCGCCGCAGGTCAAGGACGAAGGACTCGAGTTCGATGTCTTTTACGCCGGTATCAAAAATACGACGCTGCGCTTTTCCGGTGCCTACAACAATGCCTACTACACCAGTTTTCCGAATTCGGCGCAACCTGTGGAAAACGGCTATACCGGCGCGCCGCCATACCAGGACGTAACCGGCAAAAGTCTGCCCGGCGCATCCAAGCTGACCTTCAATCTTGGTGGCGACTACCGTGCGCCAGTGTGGGACGGCAAGCTGTTCCATACCTCGTTTAATACGGCTTACACGAGCCGGTACAATTCCGATCCCTCACTTTCGGACTACGCATGGATTCATTCGCATAGCGTGACCGACTGGTCAATAGGTCTGAGCAATGCGAAGCAAAACTTTGATGCTACGGTCATCGTGAAAAACCTGTTTAACGATTCCACGCCGCAATCTCTCACATGGAACTCGTATACGCCAGCCATTCAGCGATGGCTGGGTATTCAGTTCAGCGGGAAACTGTGATGCCACGAATGTAACTGGCGAGAAACTCTGTCTATCGAATATGGGCCTGGGGAACTTTCCAGGCCCGCTTCTCTATTCGAGCGTCACTATTGGCTATGACACCGGATGGGAAAGGCAATGGCGTCAATCGCAATATCAGCCGCCAGGATGGGTAAGTAGTTGGCAACGCACCTGGCATGCAGGCACACACGCTGCGCATGCCGAAACAGGATTGTTCGCCTATGATCATGGCGAACACAGCAGGATAAAATAGTTCGGAAAGGTGCTGGCCTTTGCCACTAGTCGCGCGTCAAAGCGCCGCGACTTCTTCCAGTTCACCGCCGCGCGCGCCGCCGACGTCACCGCCGATCAGGCCAAAGCGTTTCAAGTGGGTACGCAAGATGTTGCGGCTGATGCCGAGCACCTTTGCAGTCTGCACTTGATTGTTTGCGCAGCGGGTAAATGCACTACGAACCAGATTCTCTTCAACGGCATCGAACAATGCGTGTTCACCGGCATTCATCATTTCGCCGAACAGGCCAGACAACCTCGCTGCGAAACTGTCCTCTGCGCTCACTTGGGGTAGGTCGGCGATGATCTGCTCACGCACGGATGAGAGGTCGGCATTTCGACTCTGGCTTCGCGCACCCATGTCACGATGCAAGGCCCCAACCAATTTCAAATCGTCAGCCTGGATCAAATTGTCGCGGCAAACGATCAACGCATAGTGGATGACGTTTTCCAGTTCACGAATATTTCCCGGCCACTCATAAGTCAAGAGAGCGGTCTGCGTGGCCGGCGCCAATTTGACCACATCGAGCTTCAATTTATTGCGGTAGACATTGATGAAGTGGTTGGCCAGCGGGAGGATATCACCGGGCCGCTCGCACAGGGCAGGCAACTCAATGGTGGCGACACTCAAGCGATAATACAAATCGGAGCGAAACCGGTCTGCGGCGATTGCTTTTTGCAAATCGACATTGGTCGCTGCCACCAGGCGCACATCGAGCGATGTCGGCTTGCGCGAGCCGAGGCGGGTGACCTGCCTCTCCTGCAAGACGCGCAGCAGCTTGACCTGCAAGGCGGGCGACAGGTCGCCGATTTCATCGAGAAACAGGGTGCCGCCGTTGGCCGCTTCGAACCAGCCGCTACGTGCCTGCGTCGCGCCCGTGAAGGCGCCGGTTTCGTGACCGAACAATTCAGCATCGATCAGAGATTCGGAAAATGCGCCGCAATTGACGGCGATGAATGGTCCGGTGCGTTGGCTATGACTATGGATGTGGCGCGCAATGAGTTCTTTTCCGGTTCCCGTCTCGCCGATGATCAGCGCGGTGGCTTCGCTACGGGCGATGCGCTCCACTTGCGCGAGCAGCGCAGTTGAACGTGGATCATGAAACAGCAAGGCCTTGGCGCGTATTGACAACGCCATGCCGGCTGAATCAGGGAAAGTCAAAAGTTTGTCCACAGGGCCTGCAAATTGAGTATTTGAAGGCTAAAGAATACCTTCGCTTCGGCTCTGTGAGAACGAATGTTTTCAGTGTAACTTATGCAATTCATGGATAAGGACGGTAGTCGCCGTCCTTACTCACTATGTCACGCGTCAGGTTGCGCGACATGTATCAGGGATATCAATCCTTCGCCTTGAAATCATCATGGCAAGCCTTGCAAGTACGCGTCAGTTTGCCGTATTGCGCCTTGACTGCAGCTTGATCGCCGCTTGCTGCAATACCAGCCAGATCGCCGGCTTCCTTGCCGAAGTTGGCCAGCAAGTCCTCAAAATGCTTGGTATCCTTGAACGTCTCTGCCTTGGCGCTGGTGTCGTGCCAACCTTTACCCTGCTCGGTGCCCGCGACAAACAAGGAGTCGATGCCGGACTTGGACAGTGCGGCAATCGTGTTGGCGGCCTTTACCACTTCGTCCTTGTTGTAAGTGCCTTCAACGTTGGCCTTGATACGGCCTGTATTCCAGGCGATTACCGAAAACGCCGACTGGCGCCACTTGATCAAATTCTCCGGCTTGGGTGCCTGCTGCGCGACTGCGTAGCCGGTTGCTGCCAACAATGCCAGTACCAGACTGATCTTGATCGATTTTGCGAAACCTTGCTTCATGATTCTCCTTGATGCTGAACAAATAGGGCCTAGGCCCGAAGGGTTTTGTTGAAAAGAGTGAGCGTGCGCTGCCAGGCAAGCTTTGCGGCGGCTTCGTCATAACGTGGCGTGGTGTCGTTATTGAAGCCGTGCTCCACGCCGGCATAGATGTAAGCTTGATAGTCGACCTTGGCCGCCTTCAGACTCTCTTCATACTTTGGCCAGGTAGCGAGCAAACGTTCATCCTTGCCTGCGTGATGGACAAGGACGCTGGCCTTGATCTTTGCCACATCTTCCAGTGGCGGCGGCGCGCCATAGAACGGCACCGCTGCCGCGACCTCGGGCAGGCGCGAGGCAAGCAGATTGGCTATTCCGCCACCGTAGCAGAAACCAACCACGCCCAATTTGCCGTTGCTCTGCGGCAGTCCCCTGAGCACTTGCGCCGCAGTGACAAAATCTTCGCGGGTCTTGGCCTGATCCAGTTTGGGAAACAGTTCCCTGGCCTTGTCTTCATCGCCGGGATAGCCACCGAGCGGGAACAAGGCATCCGGCGCGAAGGCAACAAAATTGTCGAGCGCGAGCCGGCGCGCAATGTCTTCAATGTGCGGATTGAGGCCGCGATTCTCATGGACAACAAGCACCGCAGGCAACTTGCCTGTGGCGGAGGCCGGATACGTCAGATAGCCGCGCAGTTTGCCATAGCCGTTTGGCGAGGGGTATTCCACATAGCTGGTCTTGATGCGGGCGTCGGTCGGCGCGACTTGTTGTGCATCGGCGAAATTCGGGCTCAATGCGGCCAGCAGGCCTTCCGCAGTGACGGCGCCGATAGTGAATCGCGCAGCCGATTGCAGAAAACCGCGCCGGCTCAGTTGGCCGTGCACGTATTGATCAAACAGTTTCATCACCTCAGGATCGAAATCCTTACTGGTCTTGCGCGTCATGGCGTTCTCTCCAAGTCGTTCACTGCAAAAATATCCACAAAATTACAAAGCGATTAATTAGCGTTTGGCGAGCTGTTGTGCCGCTTCAAGCGCCTTCTCGACATTCGCTTCCGGCGTCACGCCGCCTATGATAGACGCAATTTTTCCATCGGGCGTCACGATGAATGTCGTACGCTCGGAAAAGCCGTGATCGATGGCAACGCCTCGCGTATCTTTCTTCCCGGCGACAGCCTCACGAATGTTCAGGGCGTAGGACTTGGCAATCTTGCCTTCGGCATCGGAGGCGACGGGGATCTTGCCCGCGCAATAATCCGGATCTGCCGAAAAATCATTCAGGCGCGCAATGCTGTCGAGCGATACGCCGATGATGCTTACTCCGGCGGCATTGAATTTTTCCTGGTTAACTGCAAAGGTGTGGGCCTGCAGATTGCAGCCACCCGTATATGCCGACGGGTAAAAATACACGACCACCGGGCCCTTTTTCAATGCATCAGAAAGCGAATAATGGAATGCCTTACCGGCCAAGGAAGCTTGCGCCTCAAATGCAGGGGCTGTATCGCCCTGGTTCAATGCTGCCGATGCAGAGCCGGAAATTGCACAAGCCGCAAAGGCTGTCAGTAGAAAACGTTTCATCGATTGATCCTTCGTGAATTCGTGTATGGGTAAGGCAAGCGACCGCGCTGCGGTCATTCCTTTTTGTAAAATGTGTGGCAGGTCCTGCAGGTGCGCGACAGGGTGGTCGCAGAATTGGTTGCTGCATCGAAGTCGCCTTGGCCAATCTGGCTGACAATATCATTGGTCAAGCCCTTGGTCTTTTTTGCCAACTCCACCGCGTCGTCCGCGCCCCCTTTATGTTCAAAGAAGATCTGCACCTTGTCAAACATGCTGTTCAACTCTTTGCTGTCCGACACCGCCGCCTTGGCATCTTTCAACGCGATATTCGACGAGAGGCTCTTGTTCGTGTCCTCAATCGATTGCATCAGATCGGTGTCAAGTTCGGACTCGTTGGCCAGAACGCTGGTAGACAATATGGCGATTACCGCTAGCGCCAGGACGGTTTTAGGCATGAAAAAAAAAGAATTCCAAAATCGGAGTAAGGCGCGCTATTTCGTACTTTGTCATTTTCCCCCGGGCCCGCTGCCGGACCGAGGGAGACAGAACATCAAATGCGATCAATCTGAAGCGAGGAAATTATGGTTTCAACTGCCCGCGAATTTCCCCGCCCTTGTTTTCGGCGCTATGCACGTTGATGTACAGGTTGCCGGCCTTGTAGCTCGCCAATTGTTCGTCGGTGAGCGTGGAGCCTGCAGGCACTGTCCATACGCCGTCAGCACCTTTGGTGAAAGTGATGATAGGCGGACCCTTCTGGCCGACTGCACCTAAATGAATGTGAGCGGCGGTGCCGGTGATGCCTTGCGTGGTGATGCTGCCCGTGACAGTCTTGTCGGCATTGACGACGATCGAACCGCGGCCAGTCGCCGTCGTCGTGACTGCAGGCGTTTCCTCAGCGCCGGTCAATGTGACTTTGGATTCACCGGCCTGGGCGACACCGAACACGGCAAAGCCGGCTGCCAAGGTTGCAGCGGCAAAGCCTCGTTTTGATGCTTTAATAAAAGATTGCGAAAGTGAAAGCACAAATATCTCCTTGGAATAATTAAGCCAGAATTTCTTTGATGACCTTGCCGTACACAACGGTAGGTCGCTCGGACCGGCCATTGTTCAGGAAGGTTGTCTTCAAATGGTCGAGCCCCAGCAACTGTAGCACTGTTGCGTGCATGTCGTAGGTGTCTACCGCCTTGTCCTTGTCCGCCGTCTGCAGGCCAACTTCGTCGGTTTCACCGTAGGTGAATCCTGGCTTGAGTCCGCCGCCGGCCAGCCATTGCGTATAACCCCATGGATTGTGGTCGCGTCCGTTTCCGCTTTGGCCGTAAGAGGTGCGGCCGAATTCGGAAGTCCAGACCACCAGCGTGGAATCGAGCAGGCCGCGCGATTTCAAGTCAGCCAACAGGCCGGCAATCGGCTTGTCGACCATGCGCGACATGGCCCCATGGTTCTTTTCCAATTCGCTATGCGCATCCCAGCTGTTTTCGGTCAGGCCTTCCGGTCCGCCGGAGACTACCTGGATGAAACGCACGCCGCGCTCAACCAGACGACGTGCGCGCAGCAATACGGTACCGTAGCTTTCGCTGGTCTTGTCGTTCAAGCCGTAGGCTTCCTTGGTGGCATCGGTTTCCTTGGACAGGTCGACGGCCGCCGGTGCGGCGACCTGCATGCGGTCGGCCAGATCGTAGGAGCGCAAACGCGCGGAGAGTTCGGTATCGTCCGGACGGCGAGTGGCGCTTTGCCTGTCCAGGCGGCGCAGCAGGTCGAGCGAACTATGTTGTTGCTCGCTGGTTTGCAGTTCCGGACGGTCGAGATACAGAATCGGCGACGCGCCTGGGCGGAACAGCGTGCCCTGATAGACGGCGGGCAGGAAGCCCGAACTCCAGTTGACCGAACCGGCGCGCGGCAGCGATTTACCGTTGTACATGACGACGTAGGGCGGCAGATCCGGATTGGCCGAACCAAGCGCATAGCTGATCCATGCGCCGAGCGATGGACGACCGGGATTGAGGTCGCCGGTATTGAGTTTGAGAATCGAAATATCATGCGTGGCGCCGATGGTCACGCTCGATTTGACGAAGGTGATTTTGTCGGCATGTTCCGCTATGTTCGGGACGAGGTCGGAAAACCATGCGCCACTTTCCCCATATTGTTTCCAGGTACGGTTCGAGGCGAACAGCTTGCCCACGCCGCCCTGCGTACTGGTCTTGATACCCTTGAGAAAAGACGCGGGGATGTCCTGTCCGGCAAGCTTGATCAGCTCCGGCTTGTAGTCGTACAGATCCAGCGTGCTCGGCGCGCCATCCATATGCAACCAGATAACCGATTTTACCTTGGCCGGAAAATGCGGCTGGCGCGGTGTGAGCGGATCAGCCAGGTCGGCTGCATAGGCTGCGGAGAACAAGCCTCCGCCGGGGAGGAAACCGGAAAGTGCTGCACCGCCCAGGGCCATCCCTGATTTGGCCAGGAAATCGCGACGCGATTTGATAGTCATGTTGTGTCCTTGTATTGGTAAGATTATTCGGTTAATAGCGACAAGTTATTTGCGACGCATCAGTAATCCATGCGGCATTCAAAAACGATAAGCAAAATCGTTTGTGTTGACCACGGTATGCACCAGATCGACAAAAGCTGCGAGATGTACCGGATCCAGATGCGTCGTATCTTTCAGCCCGGTCGGTACGGCAATATCCAGTTTTCCATTGGCCGCATTTTTCGCGATGACTTTTTCCTGATCAGCCAGGAATTGCTTGAGCACGGTGCGCTCTTCCTTCGTCGGTTGGCGAGCGAACAACACTTCATATAATTGATTCAATTGTGCAGTTTCGTCCTTGCCAGCTTCGTCGATGACACGGCCGGCAAGCGCCTGTGACCAACCGAACACGATGTCGCTATTGAACAGTGTCAGGGCTTGCAGAGGTGTCGTCGTCACATCACGCTTCTGATGCGCCTTGGATGGATCGGCCGGATCGAAATTCATGGTCAACGGATACGGCACGCTGCGTCGCACGAAGGTATAGATGCTGCGACGATTTTGGTCCTTGGGATCGGTCGATGTTTCCCACAGGTTGCCGGCATTCAGATTGCCGGGAACTTGCGGGAACACTGCCGGGCCGCCGATAGTTTCGTCGAGCTTGCCCGATGCGTACAGCAGCGAATCGCGGATTTCCTCTGCTTCCAAACGCTTGCGTGGAAACACGGCCAGCAACTTGTTGTCCGGGTCAAGCTGCGCCAAGTCAGGACGCGGGGTCGACGATTCACGATAGGTGGACGACAAGAGAATTTCACGCTGCAGGGCCTTGATGCTCCAGCCGTGCTTGACGAAGTCCGATGCCAGGTAGTCGAGCAGTTCAGGGTTGGTCGGCTTTTGACCGGCGCGCCCGAAGTCGGCAACCGTCGGCACTATGCCGCTTGTAAAATACTGGCTCCAGACACGATTGACGTACACGCGTGGCGTCAGCGGGTTGTTGGCGCTGGCAATCCAGTTGGCCAATGCCGAGCGGCGACCCGATGATTTGTCAGTCGGCGTGATCGTCACATCGCGATCGCCGCCCCACAGAGCAGGAATCCCGGGCTGCACTTCTTCCAGTGGACGCTCATGCACACCACCGAAGCGAATGTGGGTTGGCGGTGAATCTGGATGGCCAAGTTCGGTGGCTACCGTCAAGCGATCAGAACCGCGTGTCGGCTTCTGCTTATCGAATTTCTTCAGCTCTTCCGTCAGCTTTTCGTATTCTTTCCACTTGGGCAAATAGTCTGGGTTGTATTCCTTGCTGTCCTTGTCGGTGGCGACCAGCTTCAGATAGGCAGTGAGCTCTGCTCCCGATTGCACCGCCTGATAGCGATAGTTGACCCAGCGATCGAGCGCATTCCATTCCTTCTCCGGCTTGAAGACCGATTCGCGGCTGTCTGTCAGGTAACGTTCCTTTTCATACTTCTGAGCGGCTTCGCGCACGGTATCGATAATCGCCTTTTGCCTGGCGCGAATATCTTTGGTGGCTTCCTGATAGACGGCTTGGGCCTTTTGATAGTCGAGATCGTATTGCGTCTCGGTGCCCTTGGCCAGACGCGCTTTCTCGTCGAAGCTGGTATTGGCAAAGAAGGCCTGCAGTTGGAAATATTCCTTCTGGCTGACCTTGTCGCTCTTGTGATTGTGGCAGCGCGCGCAACCAACCGTGGCCGACAGGAAAGACTCGCCGACTAGGTCGGTCATGTCGGTGGCAATCTGGTACTTACGCTGGATAAGGTCCCGCGAATTGCTGTTGTCCGGATAACCGGCGAGGAAGCCGGTGGCGATCTTCGCTTCCTGGCTGTCCGGGTATAACTCATCGCCGGCGATTTGTTCACGAATGAAACGATCGTAGGGCTTATCCTGATTGAAGGCGTTGATGACGTAGTCACGATAACGCCAATTATTGGGGCGCGTATTGTCGTTCTGGAAGCCGGCGCTGTCGGCATAGCGCGCCAGATCGAGCCAGCGGCGTGCCTGGCGTTCGCCGAAGTGTGGCGATGCCAGCAAACGATCGACCAGCTTTTCGTAAGCCTGCGGCGACTTGTCCTGCTCGAAGGCTTTCACCTCCCGCGGCGTCGGTGTAATGCCCCATGCATCGAGTGTGGCGCGGCGAATGTAGGTGCCGCGATCCGCCTCGGGAGAAGGCTTGATACCCTTCTCTTCCAGCTTCTGCAGGACAAATGCATCCACAGGTGTACGCACCCATTTCTTGTCCTTGACTGCTGGGACGGCCGGCGTCTGGACCGGCTGATAAGCCCAGCCTTTTCCGGCCGATGCCGTAGACTGGCTTGCCGCCGAAGTGGCGGCTGGCGTTGCCTGCTGTTTGCTATCCTCCGCCAGTACCGATGCTGTGGCGGCCAAAGTCATCAACACCGCGGCTGAAATTACTTTTCTGTTCATCGCCACACTCCTGCAAAAATTTCTTTCATGTACCGCTCCCAAAAATGGTTGCCTTCAATTGATGCACATAACAAAAATTGACTTCTCTTGATCTCATGCGTTTGTCGTGTCTGCGAATCGAACAGGCAGGCACTCTCGCTTCCATTTATGGCAACTACCGTGCCAGACGCTTCCGCCATGCCGCGCATGACCGCGATATCCGCATAAGCAATTGATTCGTATATAAATAAAGCCAATCACGGTGGGCACATACTGTAAAGACACATGTGCGCGGAACAGCAGTACCGGGAAAATATTCTGTTGATTGGGCGACAGGCTCATCGCCCTGTTGCGCGCGCATCAACATCGCGGTGTCGACAAGAAAAGCGGAGGAACTGGTGTGCACGCAGCACAACTGGTGAAATCGCAACAGGTTAGGCACGCGATCTCTGCATGCTGGATACCCGCACGAGTGAGGGACGCCGAGGCACTACTTCATAGGCGGAAACCCAATGAAAAGTGTATTGCGAGTTCGATGGGAAACATTGAATTTCCTTGGCACGACGTTTGCTGTATGGCTGTCAAGGCGCAACCTGGCTCGAGCAGGATGTTGGCCATAATTCCATTAATAAAGTGAAAGTGAAACCGTCCGATGAAGAATTTGAATACCGTGCTGGCAGTCACACTGAGCCTTTGCATTGCGGCGCCGCTGGCGTTCGCCCAGCAGGCAGCGACGTCACCCGCTGCTGCTGCGGCCCCAGCGCCTCAGCCATGGGCGTACAAGACCAAGCAGCTCGATCGTGCGCAAGTTGATGCCTTGCTGGCCGATCCCAAGAAAGTATTGTTCATTGATGTTCGCCGTCCTGACGAAGTTGTCACCAAAGGGAGCTTCCCGGTGTTCCTCAACGTGCAGGTAGACGATCTCAATAATCGGTTAGACTTCATCCCGCGCGACCGTGCGATCGTCACCATATCGAATCGCGCGCACCGCGCGGGCGCCGTCGGCGACATCCTGAGCAGCAAGGGTTTCCTGGTCGCCGGCGCCGTCGGATCGCAAGACTATGAAGACCAGGGCGGCACGATCAAACGCATCGTCGCGCCAGTCAGGAAGCCGCAGTAATCGCATTTACATGGAGAAAGCAGGGATGACGCAACGTAGCGCCCAAGCAGGCAACCGCCAGGCCGAGAAAATACATTTGTGGGATTTGCCTCTACGGCTTTTTCACTGGCTGCTGGTGGTTGCCGTGACGGCGGCAATCATCACCGCCAAAATCGGCGGTGAGTGGATGGTCTGGCACGGCAGGGCCGGCTTGGCCATTGTCGGGTTGCTCGCGTTTCGTCTGACCTGGGGTATCGTCGGCTCAACCACGGCGCGGTTTGCGCATTTTGCGCCGAGGCCGAGTTCGTTGCGCGCCTATTTGAAGGGACAATGGCAGGGCGTGGGCCACAACCCGCTTGGTGCACTGGCAGTTTTCCTCTTGCTTGGCTTGTTGATCGCCCAGGTGCTCACAGGATTGTTCGCCAATGACGATATCGATTTCAACGGTCCCTGGTTTTCTCTGGTAGACAAGGATTTGTCCGACCGACTCACTGGCCTGCATCACAGCTTGTCCAACATGCTGCTCGCCTTGTTGGGCTTGCACGTGGCAGCCATCTTGTTCTATCTGATTGCCAAGAAGAACAATCTTATTCTGCCGATGTTAACAGGCACGAAAAAACTCGCGACTAACCCTGGAGAAAAGCATGAACCCGCCGGCTGGCGCGCTTTGATTGTATCGATCGCAGTCGCGCTCCTCGCCATCTATGCATCAGCGAAGACCGACTGGACCGCACCATCCCTATCAGCAAGAATTGACACGCCTACATTGCCGCAAAAGATAACGCGTTGAAACTGTTGCACCAGCACCTACGATGTTGACCATGCCGGCATGTAAGTCTTTGTAACGTCGGTCGTCCATACGGCGCTTCAGGCGTTATATGGTCATACCCACATTGTATGACTGGAACGATCATGAAAGCACGTAATTGGATTCTCACGGCATTGGCGCTGGTTGTTGCCATCAGCGCACTTTCCGGCTGCGTTGTCGTACCGGCAAGAGGTTACTACGGCGGGGGCTATTACGGTGGTGGAGGCTATGAACACCATGACCGGGATCATGATCGCCGCTGGTAAGTACGATTGAAGAACTGGTGTTCGTCCATCGGTAAATTTCGACGGTTATAGCAACGGCATTTCATGCTGCGGCCCTAGCTGTCGAAATCGATCAGATTGCCGATACTGTTGTCGTCCGGTATTTCCATGTGCGGCTTGATCTGGCTTGGCGTGCTGCTGTTTTTCTTGATCGCCAAAATCAGCGCAGCACGCAAGGCTACCGTGTTTTCGATACCCATCGTGCGCCCGATGCCAAATGCCGTTTTGCTGAATGCATAGATGTCGCATTCACGATATGCCGGTTTCGAGCCTACCGTAAATTGCAGGAAATCGGATAGCACTTTCATGCCCTTGCTTTTGATCGATTTTCCGATCAAGGTTTCGGCAATGGACAGCGCAGCGATGTAGGCGGCACAAAAAGCATCACCCTCGCATCGAAATTCTCCGAGATGGCGCAAGGTCGCGATGCCGGCACAGGTATCGATAACATCGATAGCGTTGTCGAACGATTCGCGCTCGAGTTCCCTGGCTTCCGCTCGTTTTTTGTTGGTCGCTGCTGCATGGCCCGTGACGCGCATGAAAGTTGCCCACAGGTCCTCGTCGGCCGCTTTCAAATCATCCGGGTCCCAATCGTCGGCAAGGCCGAATGCGCGCATTACGCCGGCCGCCTTGCTGCGCGTCTCGCGACACTCCTTGTCGGCCGCGGCAAATTCATCGCGCAGAAAATTGGCGTTGTCGGCGTGGGAGAAATATGGGGAGATTGCAGCGGTGACCGACTTGCCGAGCACCGCATCGTTGATGACTTCGTTGGAAATGATGGCCGCATTCTTCTCGGCATTTTGCAGCAGGCTACGCCAGGGCGCGGTCAGTTTATCCTCAGCAGCCATGTCGGTATCAATTCCCATGCTGAACAGTAGCGTTGAACTCTGTCAACAAACAAAAAGACCGCGATGCGGTCTTTTGCGGCCTCCTGGCCGCGCATGGCGCCTTAAGCAAAGGCTGGCCCGCGCTGAATGCACACGATGTGCGCTTGAATAGTTGGCGGAAAGGGTCGGATTCGAACCGACGGTACGCCAAAGACGTACACTGGATTTCGAGTCCAGCGCATTCGACCACTCTGCCACCTTTCCTGCTCCGGTCGTTCTTGCAAGCGGCGAAATACAATACCGTTCCTGCAAAGCACGAAATTATAACAGAAGCTTCGTTGATGGGGAACCCCGTTTCCATAAGCAGTTTATGAATATGACCTTCGATACCAAATTAACGGCAGTTGGAGTGCAAACCAAAGGCTTTTGTTCAAAAAGTTGCTCAATATCATCATTCTGTCACATTTCGTCGATAACATCCGAGACTTGAGCACATCTCGCTCTCGGGACACCAGCCGTGCAAGCCAATAATTTTCGTACTACAGGTTACGAAGCGAACAGATCGTTTACGAATATATCGCTCAGTACTGGAAAGAACACATCCAAGTCGGATGGCAGGGAAACCATGTTGCAGAATAGTCTACATGACAGACTACATGAGATCGTGGAGCGGCGCCAGTTAAGCGCATTGTTCCAGCCTATCGTTCACATGCAAAACGGCGAGATCATCGGCTTTGAAGGTTTGATACGCGGTCCGTCAGACAGCCCCCTGCACTCTCCGCTAAACCTGTTCAAGGTTGCCAACAGCGCCGGGATGTCGGGCGTGGTCGAACACCTTTGCCGCCAAGTTGTCCTTGAACGTTTCGCCGAACTGGCCCTGCCAGGCAAGCTTTTCCTCAACGTCAGCCCCGAATGCCTGCTCAATCCCCTGGTGAGACAAGGCGAAACTCTTGGCTTCATCGAGGAAACCGGCATCAATCCTGATCGTGTCATCATTGAGTTGACTGAAAGCCAGCCGACTTACGACTACGAATTGCTGCTCGAAGCCGTCACGCACTACCGCGCAATGGGATTCCAGATCGCGATTGACGACCTGGGAGAAGGTTTTTCCAGTTTGCGCCTGTGGTCTGAATTGCGCCCGGAGTATGTGAAGATCGACATGCACTTCATCCAAGGCATCAACCAGGACCCGGTAAAACTGCAGTTCGTGCGGTCGATCCAGGAAATTGCGAAGAAATCGGGAACGACCGTCATTGCAGAAGGAATAGAAACCAAGGCCGAGCTATTGCTCATTCGCGACCTCGGCGTCACGCTCGGGCAGGGATACCATATTGCGCGGCCGCAGGCGCAACCGGCAACGGCGTTGGTACCGGCAGTCGCCACGCAATTGAAGCGCCATGCGCTTGCCGTATATCCGCAGGAGCAAGGTGTCTCGCAGAAGGCGCAGAACGCCGGTCGCCTGCTGCGGCACGTTCCGGTGGTCGGCCCGGCAATGAGCAATAATCAGGTATACCAGCTTTTTATTTCTGCGCCGGAATTGCAGATCGTGCCGGTTGTCGATCAGGATAGGCCGGTCGGCGTCATCACCCGCAGTGTTCTGATCGACCGTTTTGCCCGTCCCTATCTGCGCGAGCTCTACGGCAAGAAATCCTGCACCTTGTTCATGGACGATGACCCGCTCGTGACCGACAAGAACACCAGTCTGCAAGATCTGAGCAAAATTGTTGTCGACGCAGACCGCCATCATCTGTTCAACGGTTTCATCATCACCGACCAGGGGCGCTATCTCGGCATGGGCACCGGACACGACTTGATGCGCGAGATCACCGATATGCAGATTACCGCTGCACGTTACGCCAACCCGCTCACTCTATTGCCCGGCAACGTGCCCTTGAACGAACATATCGAGCGGCTGCTGCATGGCGAGGTCGGATTTGTCGCGTGCTATGCAGATATCGACCACTTCAAGCCTTATAACGACGTTTACGGCTATCGCAAGGGCGACGACGTATTGCAGTTGACCGGGCGCATACTCGCAGCCCATGCCGATCAGGAGCAGGATTTCATCGGCCATGTCGGCGGCGACGATTTCATCGTGCTGTTCCAAAGCGAAGATTGGGAAACGCGGTGCGACGCCATCCTGGCAGCGTTCGGCGATTGCATACAGGAACACTTGAGCGATAACGACCGGAGCAACGGCGGATATATCAGCGAAGACCGGCGCGGTAACCAGGTCTTCCATCCCCTATTGAGTTTGTCGCTGGGTGTGGTGAAGGCGGAAGCCGGCCAGTACGATTCGCATCACCAGATTGCCTCCGCCGCAGCGGAAGCCAAAAAGCAGGCGAAAAAGCTCGTTGGCAATAGCCTGTTCGTTGAGCGCCGCTTCGGCAAAACACTTGCCGTTGCGGCGCCTGATTCGCCGATCGTTAAGCAACCAGCCTGGTAAGGCCGCCCATATAGGGGTGCAGTACCGCCGGGATGTCAACGCTACCGTCGGCCTGCTGGAAGTTTTCCAAGACCGCAACCAACGTGCGGCCCACCGCCAAGCCTGAACCGTTCAAGGTGTGCAGCAATTCCGGCTTGCCCTGGGCATTGCGAAAGCGCGCCTGCATGCGCCGCGCCTGGAACGCCTCGATATTGGAGAGCGAAGATATTTCCCGGTAAGTGTTTTGCGCCGGCAGCCACACTTCCAGGTCGTAAGTCTTGGCAGCGGCAAAGCCCATGTCGCCGGTGCACAACGCCATCACGCGATATGGCAGCCCGAGCCGCTGCAGGATGGTTTCAGCGTGGCCCACCATTTCTTCCAGCGCCTGGTAGGAATGTTCGGGATGCACAATCTGGACCATTTCCACCTTGTCGAATTGGTGCTGACGTATCATGCCGCGCGTATCGCGCCCGGCGCTGCCGGCTTCGGAGCGGAAGCATGGCGTATGCGCCGTGAGCTTCATCGGCAGACTTTCGAGCGCCACAATCTCGTCGCGCACAAAATTGGTCAACGAGACTTCGGAAGTAGGTATCAGGTAGAGTGCTTCCCCAGTGCCTTCCTGGCCGCCCTTCTTGACCGCAAACAGGTCTGCCTCGAATTTCGGCAACTGACTGGTACCGCGTAGCGAGTCTGCGTTGACGATATACGGCGTGTAGCACTCGGTGTAACCATGTTCTCCCGTGTGCGTGTCGAGCATGAACTGCGCCAGCGCCCGATGCAGACGCGCAATGCCCCCCTTCATCACCGAGAAGCGCGAGCCGGTCAGCTTGGCGGCCACCTCAAAATCCAGCCCCAGCGCGGCGCCGATGTCGACGTGGTCCTTGATGGCAAAATCAAAATTGCGCGGCGTGCCGATCTTGCGTACTTCGACGTTGCCGGTTTCGTCTTCGCCTTGCGGCGTCGATTCGTGCGGAAGATTGGGCACGGCCATCATGAAATCGCTCAACTGCGCCTGTACAGTCTCAAGCCGGGCGGCCGAAGCTTTCAATTCGTCGGCAATGCTGTTTACTTCAGCCATTTGCAACGACGCATCTTCTCCCTTGCCCTTGAGCATGCCAATCTGTTTGGAGAGCGAATTGCGCTTCCCCTGCAGCTCTTCGGTGCGGGTCTGGATCTGCTTGCGCTCGCCTTCGAGTGCATTGAAAGCGGCGACGTCGAGCGCAAAATGGCGTGTTGCCAGGCGGGCGGCAACGGTGTCGATGTCTTTACGAAGCTGTTGGATATCGTTCATGGCAATGCGGATGTCTCGTCGCAAAAACCGACATTGTACCAAGAACGCTTTGCCAGCCTGCGTTTGAAACGACGAATACGCAATTTTCCGTGCAAGGCGGCGGAAATTACCTCGGCCGCATTATTCAGCCAACTGGTCGATCAACTGCGCGATCAGCCGACGCTGATGTGGCGGCAATTTTTGGATTCTGGCAGCCAGTTCAAGCGATTCGCTCGATGGTTTGACGGTTTTCCCGGCCAAATTCGGCTTTGCTGCCTTGGGTGAGGCTCGATATCGTTCCGCTATTTCTGCGGCACGTTGCGGCTCGCGGCCACGAACAGGGCCATAAGCGCCGGTGGCTGTCTTCGCCTGGTTCATGCGCAATGTCGAAAAAAAAGCCAAAGGCTTTTTCGTGATGGCGGCAAGTTTCTCCAGATTTTGCTTTTCTATCCGTCCAGTGGTTTTCCAGTTGGAAACCGCTTGCGGCTTGACTTCGCAAAGTCCGGCAATTTCCCTTCCAAGCAAGCCGCTTTCGCCGATTGCCTGCCTGATCAACAGGGCCAGAGCCTGATTCCCGCCGAGTTCGACTGTCTTGTTATTTGCCATGCCGCGATTGTCAGTCATCGAATCGCAATCAATCAATGCTTTATTATTGATCGATATCAAGCAATGCTTTACTATATACCTTTAGTTACCAACGCATAGCGCAGAACTTCCATGGGCCGACCTAGCACATGACCGCCTTCACGCTTCCCGATCCTGCGGATATCCGGGACACAATCAAAGACTGCCTTGCCGTCCTGTATGACGATCCGCAGGCGGGAAACGATCACATCGAGGATGTCATCGAGCGCTGCGTGGCATCGATTGGCATGCTTTTCAAAGCCGCTGAAATGGCAGGCCGTGCCGGTCCGAAGGAGCAGGCGGTATTCGCCTATTTCGTGGCTGCCCTGCATGCTCAGGCAATACAAAATAACAAAGAAGTATGCACAAGCCCACATCGCAGAATTAGCACCGAAAAGTGCCGGCTTCCTTGCGGCTAGACAAAATGTATTACCTACCGCCCCTCAAACGGCGCGGGTTAAGCTTGAGATTCGCGTAAACCACAGGCTCAGAGCCGAAATTGCGGGGGTAGGTCATGAAAGAGTTTAGCAAATATGTTGCGCTGAATGTGCATAGGGACACGATAGCGGTGTCGGTTGCGGAAATGAACGGCAGCGAGGTTCGCTCCCTTGGTGAGATAGCCAATACGCCGGAGGCGCTTGATGAAGTGGTCAGGCAGCTAAGGAAAGGCGGCGTAGCAAGGCTGAAGTCTTGCGGGCATTTGTGACGCAGTATCGAGGCGATTCTCGCCGCATTTCGTCCATGAATTAATGACTCAGGACACTACAAGTTGTAAAAAATACGGCCGGCAAAATTGCCGGCCGTATTTTGCATTTCAAGCTCCCGCAGACAAATCTTACATCTCCAAGGCCGGTGTGCCCTCCGATTCGACGGTATCGACAACTTTCTTGTGGTCGCTGGCAAACGCCATGTAGAACGCCGGGACGACAAACAGCGTGAACAGCGTACCGATCGAGAGACCCGTGAAGATCACGATACCCATCGATTGACGGCCTGCCGCGCCGGCGCCCGAGGCAATGACCAGCGGCACCACGCCGAACACCATGGCGGCCGTCGTCATCAGGATGGGACGCAAACGGATACCGGTGGCGGCCATGATGGCGTCGAGCTTGTTCTTGCCATCCATGCGCTGGTGATTCGCCACTTCGACGATCAGGATCCCGTGTTTGGCGATGAGCCCGATCAAGGTCACCAGCCCGATCTTGGTGTAGATGTTGAACGAGGCAAATCCAAGGAAGATAAACGCCATCGCACCGAAGATGGCCATGGGCACCGCGACCAGGATGATGAACGGATCACGGAAACTCTCGAATTGCGCAGCCAATGCCAGGAACACGATGATCAGCGCAAACGCGAATGTGACGACCGTTCCGCCTGATTCCTTCATGAACAGGCGTGATGCGCCTGCGTAGTCGACCGTGTAACCACTCGGCGCCACTTCCTTCAAGGTATTGCGCAGGTATTCCAGAATTTCACCGTCGGACGATCCGGTCACACCCGAAATCGTCGCCGAATTCAACTGCTGGAAGCGGTTGATCGATTCCGGCACGACGCTGAATTTGATGTCGGCAACCGTGGAAGCCGGGATCATCTGGCCGCTTGGCGTCTTGATGTTGAAGTCAAGCACCGACGTTGGGTTCAAACGATCCGTCTGCAGCACTTGCGGTATCACCTTGTAGGAACGGCCCGAAATCGCGAAATAGTTCACGTAACCGCCACCCAATGCCGCGCCCAGCGCGTTACCGACGTCTTGTTGCGTCATACCGAGCGAAGCGATCTTGTCGCGGTCGACCACGACAGTTGCTTGCGGCGAATCGAGCTTCAAGTCAACGTCGGCAAAGTAAAACTTGTTGTCGGCCCTGGCCTTGTCCAGCACCGCTTGCGCCACGGTGTTCAGGTTCTCGAACGGCTCGGTCGTGGTAATCACGAATTGCACCGGCAAACCCTGCACCCCGGGCAAGGAGGGCAGCGGGAAGGCTGCCACGCGAGCGCCGGCAATATGGTTCCACTTCTGCTGCAGATCGACCTGTACTTCGTGCTGGCTGTGCGCACGGCTTCCCCAATCCTTGAGCAGCACGCCGCCCAAACCGGCATTGATGGTCGGCACGCCGGTCAGTTGGAACATCTGCTTGTATTCGGGGATGTCCTTGGCGATGTCGAACATCTGCTGAGCATAAACCTGCATCTGGTCTGACGAAGCCGTCGGCGAGCCGACCACCTGCGAAAACACCAGGCCCTGGTCTTCCTCGGGCGCGAGTTCGCTCTTGGCGAACTTGAACAGCGGAACCAGCAGGAGCAGAATAAGGAACCCAAACACCATCGCCACAGGGTAGGTCTTGAGCAAACCGCCCAGCATGCGCTGGTAGCGGTGCCTGACCTTCTCGAACGTCACGTCAATGGCATGGGCGAACTTGCCGCTATCCTGGTCGCGCGAGAAAAAGCGCGAGCACATCATGGGCGACAAGGTCAGCGCGACAACGGCAGACACCGTGACGGCGGCAGCCAGCGTGAAGGCGAATTCGGTGAACAGCGCACCGGTCAAGCCGCCCTGGAAGCCAATCGGCACGTAAGCCGCAATCAGCACCACCGTCATGGCCAGAATCGGACTGCCCAGTTCGCGCGCGCCGATCAAGGCGGCTTCAAGCGGCGACTTGCCCTCTTCCTTCATGTGGCGGTCGATGTTCTCCACCACGATGATGGCGTCGTCCACCACCAGGCCGATGGCAAGCACCAGCGCAAGGAGAGTGAGCAAATTGATCGAGTAACCCAGCACCAGCATGAGGAAGAAGGTGCCGATCAGCGATAGCGGCATGGCGATCACCGGGACCACGACGGCGCGCAAGGTGCCGAGGAACAGATAGATCACCACCGTCACGATCAATAATGCTTCAACCAGGGTCTTGACCACTTCAACGATCGAGGTATTGATGAATTCGGTCGAGTCATACACGATCTCGCCGGTCAGGCCGCCGGGCAATTGCTGCTGGATATCGGGAAAGGCCTGGCGCACGCGTTTGGCGACGTCAAGAATGTTCGCTTCAGGCGCCACCTTGATACCGATGAACACTGAACGCACGCCCGAAAATGCGACGTTGAAATTGTAATTCTCCGATCCGAGCGTGACGGTCGCCACGTCTTCCAGCCGAACGATGTTGCCGTTGTTCTGCTTGACCACCAGTTTCTTGAACTCGTCGACCGAGTGCAGGTCGGTGCCGGCCGTCAGCGGCACGGTCACCATCTGGCCCTTGGTCACGCCAAGTGCAGCCAGGTAGTTATTGGCTGCCAGTGCCGCGCTGACGTCGGCCGCGGAAATGCCATAGGCCGTCATCTTGCCCGCATCGAGCCAGGCACGCAAGGCGAACTGACGAGCGCCGAGCAGTTCAGCCGTCTGTACGCCTTCGATCGAGTCCAGCTTGGGCTTGACCACGCGCGACAGAAAGTCGGTCACGTTGTTGGTGGGCAGCGTGTTGCTGTAGAAGCCCATGTACATCGCGTCCGTGGTCTGGCCCACTTGCACCGTCAACACAGGTTGCTGCGCTTGCGGCGGCAACTGGTTCTTGACCGAGTTTACTTGCGTATTGATTTCAGTCAGCGCGCGGTTGGAATCGTAGTTCAGACGCAGCGTTGCCGTGATGGTCGACACACCCGAAGTCGACGACGATGACAGGTAATCAATACCCTGGGCCTGGGCAATCGCCTGCTCAAGCGGCTGGGTAATGAAGCCGGCCACGGTTTGCGCGTCGGCACCGTAATAGGCAGTCGATACCGTCACGACCGCGTTTTGCGTCTTCGGGTATTGGTTGATCGGCAGACTGAACAGCGAACGCATGCCCAGCACGATGATCAACAGACTCACCACCATCGAGAGGACGGGGCGCTTTATAAAGAGATCGGTAAATTTCACGTATGGCTCCTTGGCATGGGAATCCTGGTCGGATTAACCATATTATTGTTCCTGCGGAGTCGGGTTCACGTCGTTCTTCGGCGTGACCTTGTTGTCGATCACGACCCAGGTGCAGTTTTTCAGCTTCAACTGGCCCGATGTGGCAACCATGTCGCCGTCGCGAATGCCAGTCAAGACAGCGACCTGATCGCCGCGCGTTGCGCCGGTGGTCACAAATACCTGGCGCGCAAACAGCTTGGGAGCGGTCTCCGCGGGTGCGGTGGCTTTGTCAGTTTTTTCAGCCTTGTCGTCCTTCTTGGGATCCTTCTTGTCGTCCTTCTTGTCGCAAGCCTTGTCCTTGTCGTCGGCAGAATCCTGCCTGACGATGAAGATCGTTGAGCCGTAAGGGTTGTAGGTGATTGCCGTCTGCGGTAGGGTCAGGTACTTCTTTTTGTCGCCCTGATCCACCTTGACGTTGGCAAACATGCCGGGCAAGAGCTGGTGCTTGGCATTCGACAGCGTAGCTTGCAGCGCCACATTGCGCGTCGCCGTATCGATCTTCGGGTCGAGCGAGGTGACAGCGCCGGGGAAGTCCGTGCCGGCAAAGGCATCGGTCGTGGCATTGACTTTTTGTTTCAAACCCACACTGGCAACCTGCTTTTGCGGCACGGTGAAGTTGACGTAGATGGGGTCAATCTGTTCCAACGAGACGATCTTGTCGCCCGGGTTCAGGTATTGGCCGGGGTTGACCGTGGTGATGCCGATCTGGCCCGAGAACGGCGCGCGAATCGCTTTCTTGACGATCGTGGCCTTTTGCTGTTCGACCAAGGCGCGCTTGCTCTTCAGATCGGCCTCGTCCGCGTCGACCTGGGACTGCGCGATGGCTTGCGCGGACAGTTGCAGCTTGTCGCGGTTCAAAACGGTGGCGGCGAGATCGGCCGCGGCTTGCAACGAGTGCATTTGCGCCACTTCACTGTCGTCATTCAATTGCACCAGCAACTGGCCTTTCTTGACTTCGTCCCCAGACTTGAAGTGCACCTCGCGCACCAAGCCGGCGATTTCAGTCGTGACATCCACACCGCGCACCGGCGCGACGCTGCCAACGGCTGACAACTGCGGCTGCCATTCGAGCGATTCAACTTTCATCGCGGTGATGGTCTGGGGCGCCGGCTTGGGGAAGCTGGCGAACATCTTCATCAGATTCATAGCGAACAGGCCGCCCAATACCACCACGATCAACAGCACAAAGCCCAGCATGATAAACATACGCTTGGTCATGAGTACATCTCCTAAGATTCTAAATACTGCAATATAGCGTCAACTGATTATGTCAACTGTGTCTGTTATTTGGCCGGCGCTGTGACAGGGGCCGCCTGCGCCATTGCCGCTTTGTCCCTGTTCCACCAACCACCGCCAAGCGCCTGAAAGAGCGCTGCCGTATCGGAAAAACGTGCCGCTTCGGCCTGCACCAGTGCAACATGGGCCTGCTGATAGTTCCGTTCGGCGTCGAGCAGCACCAGATAGCTGATACCGCCCAAGTGGAACTGCTGCGTGCTCAAATCCATCGATTCGCGCGCCACCGATTCCACTTCAACCTGTGCCTTGAGCGTGCCGGCATCCGATTCAAGAGCGCGGAGGGCATCGGCCACATTTTGGAAGGCGTTAAGCACCGTCGTCTGATATTGCGCGCTTGCCAGATCGTAGGCTGCGATTGCCGCGCGGCGCTTGGCACTGAGCGCGCCGCCGTTGAAAATCGGCTGCAACAAGCCGCCGGCAATACTCCAATAACTGGAGTTGGCCGAGAACAAGTCGCTTGCATGGAGGGCTTGTGAGCCCAAACTTCCAGTCAAGGTAATTTGCGGATAGAGATTGGCCGTCGCCACGCCAACTTGGGCGCTCGCTTCATGCAGCAGCGCTTCGCTGGCGCGAATGTCCGGACGCTGATGCACCAGACTGGAAGGCAGCGACACCGGCAAATCTTGCGGCAACACCAGTGACGCCAGATTGAATTCGGGCAGGCCAGACTCGCTCGGCAACTTGCCAACATAGACGGAAAGTTGATGCCTGGCCTGCGCCAATTGCTTTTCAAGTGCTGGGATCGTGGCACGCGTCTGGGCGACCTGGTTACGCTGCGTCAGCAATGTCGTGCGCGGTATTGCACCTACGGCAAACTGCTTCTCGACGACAGAAAGTTCTTTCAATTGCGATTCGAGAACCTCATTGGTCGCTTTTAATTGCGCGCGCGCCGCGGCCTCCCGGATTGCCGTTACGACAACATTGGAAGACAGGGTCAGGTAAGTCGCTTCCAGCTGGTAGCGCTGATAATCAACTGCTGCCTGCAGCCCTTCGAGTTGGCGGTGCGAGGCGCCGAACGCGTCAATAGTGTAAGAGACGTTGAGCGAAGCGGAATAAACGTTGAATACCTCGCCGCTGGGTGTAAATGTCGACACCGCCGACGCATGTTGACGCTCTGCTCCAAGCTGCCCATTGACGCTGGGATAGAGCAGGCTGCCCGACTCGGCCTTGTAATTCTCTTCAGCCTGGCGCAGCGCAGCCTGGGCGCCGGCCATGCTCGGATTGTGTTCCAGGGCAGCCCGCACCAGTTGATCGAGTTCCGGCGAGTGGAACATGGTCCACCAGTCGGCCGGAATGTCCTTGCCCGCAACGAAACGCTGGGCGTCGCCGGCAAACCCCTTGGCGGAAACTGTTTCCGCCACCGGCACACCAGGCGTGAAGGAAGTTCCGACGTTGGCGGGCGCATCGGGCGCCTTGAAATTCGGCCCAACTGCACAGCCACCCAGGGCCAGACCTACCGCCAATCCTATGCTGGTTCGCCGAAACGCCGAGCCAAACTGCAAGCGCATATTTGTATTCAATTGCTAGACTCCTGAGGGAAAGCGTCCAGGCTGAATGGCGCCCTGGAATAGTGGTAACGGCGCAAAAGTGACGGGCACTTACTGACCGGGCCGTCAATTATATACAAAAACAGAAACTTGGCGTAGCCACCTTATTCGTTGCAGGTAATAAATTCCGGGGGCCGCATTCACATCACTTCGCCGGTTATCGGTGCGGCGAGCAAAGCGATGTTTATAAAAAGACCGCGCGCAAGGTCATCGTTCGCCACGCACCCATTGAAGACCAGGACAATATACTGGAATAGTGTCAGTTTCTGTCAGCAGTGTTTCCGACGCAACCATGATCAAAACTGCGAGTTGCTGTAATTGCCGTCCCAGGATCAAGTTTCTGCATCAAGGACCTTCGCGAGGCGGTCGGCGGCGGATTTGGTTGGTGGAAGGGCAGCAAGCACGTCGCTCACCATCTGCCAGCATCGATGCTGCCCGGAATTCACGTCCATATCCTCGTGTGGCGTACCGGCTTCCCGCAAGGACTTGCACGCCTTTTCGGTTGCTGTCGCAAGGGCCGCCAGTTGCATTGCGCCAACGGTACCGGCCAATCCTTTGAGGGTATGTAGAACGGGAAGCGCCGAGTCGACGCGCTGCTGTTGAAGCGATGCATTGAGTTCGCCGGCCATGGACATCAATTCGTCGCTAAAGGAGCGTAAGACTTTCAAATAAAGCGGCAGCGTCCCGCCAAGCCTTCCCAATGCCGCAGCGCTATCGATTTCCGGAAGGTCTGACGGCGCTGTTGCCCCTTGCAGCGGCGGCGTCGCCGTGTCGGCAAGCTGCGCCGGCACGGCAGCCTCAGACCCTGTTCGATTCGAGTGATGCAAAATCAAGGCAACCAAGCGCGTCAGGTCGAAAGGCTTGCCGATATGATCGACCATTCCGGCATCCCGCGCTGCTTCGCGGTCGGCCTCCATGGCATTGGCAGTCATGGCAACGATGGGTGGTGCGAGCGGTCCAAGTTGCGCTCGGATCGCGCGCGTCGCCTGGTGACCGTCCATCACGGGCATCTGGATGTCCATCAGAATCAGGTGTGGTAGCGCCTGGTCGCTACGTTGCAAAAGGTCAATGGCCGACTGTCCGCAGTCAGCCAATTCGACAACAGCCCCCTCGTGCTTGAGCAGTTCGAGCGCCACCTGCTGGTTAAGCGGATTGTCTTCAACCAGCAACAGGTGCAGCCCATGTAACCGACCCAATGACGGCGACGGCTCAATAATGGCGCTTGAACGTAATCCCACGCGAACTTCAAGCACTGCATTGAACAAGGTGGACGCTGTAAAAGGCTTGGCAAGCATGCCGTCGAGCAATCCAGTCTCTTCCATCGACGCCTGCTTTTGCGCGAGCAATTCGCGCTCATACGCGGTGACCATGATGATCAACGGTACTGCAGCCCCCTGCACTGCCAATTGGCGGATCTGACGGCTGGTTTCCCACCCATCGAGGTCAGGCATGCGCCAATCGACAAACAATACATCGTAGGGTTGCTCGGCCGCTCGCTTTGCCACCGCTGTAACCGCGTCGCGGCCATTCTCTACCGTGTCAACCCGCCAGCCGAATGAGCAAGCCATGGCTGCAAGAACTTCGCGCGCGCTCGGATTGTCGTCCACGACCAGGCATTCGAGCTCGCGCATGCGGCTTCCGCCATCTTCGGCCTCAGCCTCCGGCGCGACTGCCTGGAGCGTGACGCTGAATTCGAACACGCTACCCCTTCCCAACTCGCTTTCAACGCGCAGCTCACCGCCCATCAGGCGCACCAGGCGCTGACTGATTGTCAGGCCCAGGCCGGTACCGCCAAAACGGCGCGCCGTCGATGCCTCTGCCTGGGAAAAACCCTCGAACAAGCGTTGCCTATGCTCGTCTGAAATGCCGATACCCGTATCGCGGATGGAAAACACAACGTGCAATGCCGAATCAATGCGCCGCTCCAGGCGCACGCACAATTCAACCTCGCCCTGCTCGGTAAACTTGACCGCATTGCCGCAAAGGTTGAGGAGCACCTGTTGAATACGCATTCCGTCGCCGATCATGCGGTCCGGCAATGCTGAATCAATATTGAACAACAACTCCACCTGCTTGCTGCCGACGTTGCCGGACAGGATGGCCGACAAATCGCGCAGCAATTTGTCGAGGCTGAAAATGTGCGAGTCGAGCAAAAGCTTGCCCGATTCGATCTTGGAAAAATCGAGAATATCGTTGAGCAAACCGAGCAATGCGCGCGCGGCCGATTCAGCCTTGCCTGCATAGTCGCGCTGACGCAAATCCATCGGTGTGTTCTGCAAAAGTTGCAGCATACCGAGCACCGCATTCATCGGCGAGCGGATCTCATGGCTCATGTTGGCAACAAAATCCGACTTGGCCCTGCCGGCCTCCAGTGCCTGATCCTTGGCACGCAAAAGGTCGGCATGCGCCGCACGCGTTTCGGTCATGTCGGTGCTGCTGCCCACCCAGCATACGACGTCGCCATCCTCATTTTTCTGCGGCAATGCGTAGTTTTCAAAGACACACCATGCGCCGTCCTGGCGCCGCAAGCGGCAATCGCAGCGAAACTGCGAGCGCTCCGACCTGGCCAGCCGCCATTTTGCGTCAAACTCGGCTTTGTCTTCAGGATGAATAATCGCTGACCAGGCGTTGCCTGCACGCAGGCTTTGTTCCGTCTCGCCGGTATAGTCCTGCCAATGACGACTGAGAAAATCGAAGCGCAAGTCGGGCGTGACGGTCCACACCATCTGCGGCAAGCCCTCCGTCAGGGAGCGCCAGCGCAATTCCGATTTTGTGAGCGCCACGACCGACTCCTGCAAGGCTTCGTCCTTGCGCACAATTTCGCCCAACACTTCGTATTGGCGACGCAGCGCCAGACGTGCACCAAGCAGCAATGCGGCAGACAACAGGTAAAGCGACGCCAGGAAGAACGCATCGCTTCGGAATTCCTTGTACCAGGTTACGAGGAAATCGTCGCTCGACAAGGCGACCAATACATATACTGGATACGCGCCGATTTGCCCGGCGCTGATGACGCGCTCAAGACCGTCGCGTTTGCTGACCGCCAAATAGGTTGATCGGCGCATTGTCGACGTCAGCATCGCGAGCGTGGCGTTCGATATGGGTACTTGACTGCCGATCGCAGCATCGCTTTCTTCAGGAAAGCGATGCAGAATCCTGTGCTGCTTGTCGAGCAAGGTAATGACGCCGTGCTTGCCGAGATTCAAGGATGAGAATAGTTCCGTGATGCTGGAATTATTCATGTTGATGTAGGCACTGCCGCCGAAACTGCCGTCGGGCAGTGTCAATGGATAAATGAGCGGGAACAGCATCTCGCCGGTAATTCGGGACTTCACCGGGACGCCGAAAATCAAATCGCGCTCTGTCTTGGCGCGCTGAAAAAATTCGCGGATGGACAAGTCCTGCGGGTGCGCGACGTCGACATCCTCGCCATATATCACCTGGCCGTCCCGGTTTGAACCGCGAATGGAACGGGCCTGCGGAACGCGTTCTTTCAGCGATCGAAGGTAATCACTGAAGGCCGCATCATTGAAGTGTTGCTGCTCGTGCTGCAGGCGAAATTCCGCCGCAGCGCGGCGCAAGGCAAGATCGACCTCGCGAAAGTAGGAATCGAGGTAATTTTCAAGCGAAATGGCCAGGTTGCGCGACGTTTCCTCGGCATTGGCATAATAACGTTGCCTGCTCTGATACAGGGTCAGGCAGACGAAGGCCGTGACGACCAAAAGGACGACCGCGAGCGTCGCACCGAGCACGATTAACTGTCTGCGCAATTTCGGTAGCGCGTTCAATTCCATAAACAAGGATATATATATGCCAACATCGATCCGGTCGATTATCGACGATTAATGTCATGATTTTACCGCGGCAAATGCAAACGCAAGAGAAATTATCCAACTCCGCGCTTTGGCACGGCAGCTCACTTCTTCTTGCGTGTATCCGCGTCAAGCTCCCGCAAATGCGCCAATTTTTCTCCTATCTTGATCTCCAGGCCACGCGGAGCAGGGTGATACCAGCCCGGCTCGGGCATGCCTTCAGGCAGGTAGGTCTCTCCTGCGGCATAGGCGTTCGGCTCGTCGTGCGCATAACGGTATAGTTTGCCGTAACCGAGTTCTTTCATCAGCTTGGTCGGGGCATTGCGCAAATGCTCCGGAACCAGACGCGATTTGTCTTTTGCGACAAAAGCGCGGGCAGCGTTGTATGCCATATACCCAGCGTTCGACTTGGCGGCGCATGCGAGGTAGATGACAGCTTGCGCCAGGGCCAGCTCCCCTTCGGGCGTACCAAGGCGCTCGTAGGTCTCGGCGGCATCGAGTGCCAGGCGCAACGCGCGCGGATCGGCCAGACCAATGTCTTCACTGGCCATACGGATGATGCGGCGCGCCAGGTAGCGTGGATCGGTGCCGCCGTCGAGCATACGCGTGAACCAGTAAAGCGCGGCATCCGGGTGGGAGCCGCGCACCGATTTATGCAAGGCGGAAATTTGATCGTAAAAGGCGTCGCCACCTTTGTCGAAGCGGCGCAACGCGTCGCCGAGGCATTCGGCAAGCAATTCAGGCGTCATTTCGGCCTGGTGCTTGTTGTGCGCAGCGCGCGCGACGATCTCAAGATTATTGAGCAACTTGCGCCCGTCACCATCGGCGCTGGCCACCATCATGGCTCGCGCTTCTTCGTCGAAACGCAGATCGTCAAGTTCGCGGGTACAGGCGCGTTGCAGCAATTCGCTCAGGTCGTCTTCGGTGAGCGATTTGAGCACATACACGGCGGCACGGGATAGCAGCGCGCTGTTGACTTCGAAGGAAGGGTTTTCCGTGGTCGCGCCGATGAAAGTGAACAAGCCGCTCTCGACATGCGGCAGAAAAGCATCTTGCTGGCTCTTGTTGAAACGGTGTACCTCATCGACGAACAGTATGGTACGGCGTCCGGAATTGGCGCGCACTACCTGGGCGCGCTCGACCGCTTCACGAATATCCTTCACCCCGGACAGTACCGCAGACAAGGCGATGAACTCCGCCTGAAAACTGTCGGCCATCAGGCGTGCCAGGGTGGTCTTGCCGACGCCCGGCGGCCCCCACAGGATCATCGAATGCGGTTCGCCCGATTCGAAGGCAACGCGCAATGGCTTGCCTGCGCCGAGCAGATGCTGCTGTCCAATGACATCGTCGAGCGTGCCTGGGCGCAGTCGCTCGGCCAGCGGCGCTGCGCTCATAGCGGCACTGTCGGCCCCGCCCATGGCGTCATTGTTGTAGGACATCGGCCCCTTTGGGAACCACGAACTTGAATTGATCGGCGGAGATAGCCGGATTGCGTTCGAACTTGGTGAAATTCAAACTGGATATGCGGCCGAAGGAATCGACCAGTTCCATCGCCTCGGGCGTGCCGTTGCGCAGACCGATGCGAATGTGATCGAAGGTTGTGTCCTTATCCTTGGGCGTGGCGCTCAGCCATTCCAGCCCGTCCTTGGCGCCATCTTCCTTGAGCGAGAAATTCTTCTCCAGGTCATTGCTGCCGAACAGGATTGCTGCGGGCGAGGAGCCAAGCGCGTTGCCCAGTTTTTTCGTCGTGACCTGGTTCAGGTCCTTGTCGTAAATGTATAGCTGCGTGCCGTCCGACTGCAAGGTCTGTTCATAGGGTTTTTGATAGATCCAGATGAATTGCCCCGGGCGGGAAAACACAAAGGTGCCACTTGCAGGCTTGGCCGCTTTCGGGTCCTTGGTCGGCACGCCATTGTTCGAGACGACCTTTTGCGTGAACTCACCCTTGGCCGCCTTGGTGCTGCCGACGAAAGCCTTGAACTGATCGAGTGCCGATGCCTGCGCCGTCACGGGCATGACGAAAGCGACAGACAAAGCCGCGCCGATCATCCGTAACTGAAAATTGTTGAACATAGTTTTTATTCCGAGCTGTTCCCTGCGGGAACCAAAATATCGCGATTTCCGTTCGATTGCATGGCGGACACGAGTCCGCTCTGCTCCATTTGTTCAAGCAGACGCGCGGCGCGATTGTAACCGATGCGCAGATGGCGTTGCACGAGCGAGATCGAGGCGCGGCGATTTTTTAACACCACGGCTACAGCCTGGTCGTACATGGCATCGGATTCGCCGCTTGCCCCTGCCCCGCCGCCCGCGCCTTCAGCAACACCGTCTCCACCTTCTTCCGCGATCCCGCCCTCCAATATGCCTTCAATGTAGTTCGGTTCACCTTGCGACTTCAAGTGATCGACCACGCGATGCACTTCCTCATCGGATACAAAGGCGCCGTGCACACGCACCGGCAAGCCTGTTCCTGGCGGCATGTACAACATGTCGCCCATGCCGAGCAAGGCTTCGGCGCCCATCTGGTCGAGAATCGTGCGTGAATCGATCTTGCTGCTGACCTGGAACGCGATACGGGTCGGGATGTTTGCCTTGATCAATCCCGTGATCACGTCGACCGAGGGCCGCTGCGTTGCAAGAATCAGGTGAATGCCGGCGGCACGGGCCTTTTGCGCGATACGTGCAATCAGTTCTTCGACCTTCTTGCCGACAACCATCATCAAGTCAGCCAACTCGTCAATGATGATGACGATGGTCGGTAGTTTTTCCAGTGGCTCCGGCGCGTCGGGGGTCAGAGAAAACGGGTTCGGAATCTTTTCCTCGCGCTTGTCGGCATCGACAATTTTCTGGTTGTATCCGGCCAGGTTACGCACCCCGAGCTTGCTCATGAGCTTGTAGCGCCGCTCCATTTCACCGACACCCCAGTTCAACGCGTGACCGGCGTGGCGCATGTCGGTGACGACCGGCGCCAACAGGTGCGGGATGCCTTCATAGATCGACAACTCCAGCATTTTCGGATCGATCAGGATCAGGCGCACCTGATTCGGATCGGCCTTGTACAACAATGACAAAATGGTGGCATTGATGCCGACCGACTTACCGGAGCCGGTGGTGCCTGCAACCAGCAAGTGCGGCATGCGTGCCAAGTCGGCAACGACAGGGTTGCCCGCAATATCCTTGCCCAGGGCAATGGTCAGGTTGGAGGTGCTATCGTTATAAACCTTGGAGCTGAGAATCTCGGTCAGGCGCACAATCTGGCGCTTGGGATTCGGCAATTCCAGACCCATATAATTCTTGCCCGGTATCGTTTCAACCACGCGGATCGATGTCAGCGACAGCGAGCGCGCCAGGTCGCGCGCCAGCCCGACGATCTGGCTGCCCTTGACGCCGGTGGCCGGTTCGATCTCGTAGCGTGTAATGACGGGGCCAGGATAGGCCGCCACAACCTTTGCTTCGACGCCGAAGTCGGACAATTTCTTTTCGATCAGGCGGCTGGTAAATTCGAGCGTTTCGACGCTGACCGTTTCCTGCCTGGCCGGCGGCTCGTCCAGGAGCGACAGCGGCGGCAGGTTGGTGTCGGGCATGTCGTTGAACAATGATACCTGGCGTTCCTTCTCGATACGTTCGGACTTGGGCACCGATACAATTTGCGGTTCGATACGGATCGGTGGCGCTTCCTCGATCTTGGCGCGCTCATGCACGACGATTTCCTCGCGTTTGACGGCAGCTTCGAGACCGACCTTGCGGTCTTCGCGGGCCGCATATGCATTGCGAATGCGCTCAAGAGCAACTTCAATTGCGCCGCCGATACGTTCCGCCACTGCTAGCCAGGAGACATGGAAAAACAGGCTGAAACCAATACCAGAAAGACACAGCAGGAATAGAGTCGCCCCCGTGAAACCGAATGCGTTTTTCGTTGCGTTGCTAATTACCATCCCAAGCACGCCACCGGAACCAGAACCGGAAGGAAGTTGCATGTGCCCCGTAACGCCGTGCAAGCGCAATGCTTCGATTCCGACACTGCCTAACATCATCAACACGAAGCCAGCACCTCGTATCCACGGCTCCTGGCTATGTACCGGCTCCGGTTGCTGCTGCAGGACGAATTTTTGCGCCAGGCGACGATAACCAAGCCACGATGCCCGCAGCAACATCACGCACCACCACCATGCGGATAGGCCGAATACATAAAGCAACAAGTCAGCCAGCCATGCGCCAACAAATCCACCCCAGTTCAGAATGTGTTGTTGAGGCTGCGACCGCGATTGCGACCAGCCCGGATCAACCTTGAAATAGGTCAACAGGATCAGGATCAGGTAAACGGTGAGCACGCCAAGCGCCATCCAGCGCGCCTCGGACAATAGCCTGACCAGCCGGTTTGGCAGGGGCGGCGGCGCGGGCAAATCGGTTTTGCGGGTATAGGCTTCTGTCGTTTTGCTCATAAATCCATGGTGGCTGGCGCCAAATAACGGTCCGTTTACAGCCGGCAACCCGTTCATTTGGCATGATCGACTATAATCTTAACCCGGATGCAGTGTGAAATGGGCAGGCCAGGTACGGTCTTTTGACAGCGGAAGCAGTGTTGCCAGTCAATTCCAGCCTGACAGGCATCAGTTCGTGCAAATATTGCCCGGCGCGGATTGAACTTTCCTTGCAGAACCACATATAAACACCACACACACCCGATTTCATCCCTGGACCACTTTTTACCGTAGGTAATTTTTATGTCAACACCGAAGCACGCCCATGTCTTGATTCTCGGTTCCGGTCCTGCCGGCTATAGCGCTGCCGTGTACGCGGCGCGCGCCAACCTGAAGCCGGTGCTGATTACCGGTGTAGAACAGGGCGGCCAACTGATGACCACAACCGACGTGGAAAATTGGCCGGCCGACCCGGACGGCGTGCAAGGACCGGAGTTGATGCAACGCTTTCTGCAGCACGCCGAGCGTTTCAATACCGAAATCATTTTCGATTACATCCACACGGCCAAGCTCAATGAAAAACCGATTCGCCTGATCGGCGATTCCGGCGTCTATACCTGCGATGCACTGATTATCGCCACCGGCGCATCGGCCCAATACCTGGGCTTGCCATCGGAACAAACCTTTATGGGCAAAGGGGTTTCGGCGTGCGCCACCTGCGACGGCTTCTTCTATCGCGGCAAGGAAGTCGCCGTGATCGGCGGCGGTAATACAGCAGTTGAAGAGGCGCTTTACCTGACCAATATCGCCTCCAAAGTCACCGTCGTGCACCGGCGCGACAAGTTCCGCGCCGAAGCCATCCTGATCGACCGCCTGATGGCCAAGGTCGCAGAAGGCAAGGCAGAAATCAAATGGAACCACACGCTCGACGAAGTCACCGGCGACGACAGCGGCGTGACCGGCATGCGCATCAAGTCAACCATTGACGGCAGCATCACGCCGGTTGAAGTGCACGGCCTGTTCGTGGCGATCGGACACAAGCCCAACACCGACATTTTCGACGGCCAGCTCGACATGAAGAACGGCTACATCAAGACCAAATCCGGCAATGAAGGCATGGCGACGGCGACGAGCGTCCCAGGCGTATTTGCCGCCGGGGACGTGCAGGATCATATATATCGTCAGGCGATTACGAGCGCCGGGACGGGTTGTATGGCGGCGTTGGATGCGCAGCGGTATCTGGAAGAGCATTAAGTCCGGCATTTTACAAGGTGGGATGCGCTTTCCCCACCCTGCCCCCCTACAATTCTACGACGCCAGACCCCTGCGCCCCCATGTGGGCAGGGGAGAAAAGCAAGACATCATGGCATCATATAAAGATTTCAGCGATCTCAAATCCCTGCAAAAGGACTTGAAGGCCAAGGAAGAAGCACACGCCGCAGCCGAAGCGGAGCGCCTGCGCCTGGCGAAAATCGCCGAACATGAAGCCAATATTTTTCGCAGCAGCATAGGTGCGGTTGCACCGCTCAAGGTAGCCGCCAAGGCGCCACTCGTTGCGCCGCGCCCTGAGCCGATCGCACACCAGCACCTGGCCGACGAACAAGCGGCATTGCGTGAATCGCTATCCGACGAGTTCAGTGTCGAGACCCTGATGGAGTCCGACGAAGCACTGAGCTACGCGCGCAATGGCATAGGCAGCGACACCTTGCGCAAACTGCGGCGCGGCCATTGGGTCATACAAAGCCAGCTCGACCTGCACGGCTTACGCACCGACGAAGCGCGCGAAGCGCTTGGTGAGTTCCTGCGCAATGCCATGAAGCGCGGCCAGCGATGCGTGCGGGTGATTCACGGCAAAGGTCTGGGTTCAATCAACAAGGAGCCGGTGTTGAAGAGCAAAGTGCGCAATTGGCTGGTGCAAAAGGAAGAAGTGATTGCCTTTTGCCAGGCCCGCGCAGCGGACGGCGGCGCGGGAGCACTGGTCGTGCTGCTCAAGGCCAGTTGAACGGGCGGCACCAGCGTATTAAGGAGGTTGGCATTGCACCTTGACAATGCGACAATCGGGCCACCATTTACCATTGTCAATCTCCGGCGCCGCGCATGTCCCTACTGAAGATCATTGAAATTCTGGCCATCCTGGTCGGCGCCTTCTCCGGTTTTATCGAAGCACGCGCCAAGAAGATGGATGTGGTCGGCGTTTTTATCGTCGCCTTCATTACGGCGTTCGGCGGTGGAACCCTGCGCGATGTGCTGCTCGACATACGGCCATTGTTCTGGGTGCAGCATCAGGAATACGCGATTCTGATCTTCGTGTTGTCCCTGATCGCGAGCCCGTTGATTCGTACGCTCAAGAAAATTGTATCGGAACGGCTGATCGTGATCGCCGACGCACTGGGACTGGGATTGTTTTCCGTGGCCGGCGTATCGGAGGCATTACACGCCAACATGCCGCTGTTCATTGCGTCGATGATGGGTGTCATCACCGGCATTTTCGGCGGCGTACTGCGCGATATCGTCTGCAACCAGATTCCGATGGTACTGCGCGACGGCAAGCCGTACGCGATGTGCGCGTTTGCAGGGTGCTGGTCGTATATCCTGATGCAGCAGGTCGGCATTGATGCCAACTTTTCTCTATGGTCGAGTGCGCTGCTGATTGTCACCCTGCGTCTCGTTACCTGGTCGCGCGATATTCGATTGCGTTAAGCGAATTAATACTATTTCAGTGCCGCGATCGAGGACGAGATCAATGCCATGTCCTCTTCAATTGCAAAGTCCGGCCCCTTGGAATAGCCGAAGCGCGCGACAATCATGCGCTCGGACGGGATGATGTAGATCCTTTGACCGAGATTGCCGCTGGCGAAAAACCCATCCTTGGGGAAACCGTGCGCGACCAGCCACGCAGCTTGTTTGCTGGGGCCGTCGTTGGTCCAGAATCCCGCCCCATAGGGGCTACCCAGGGTCGATTTTCGCGAGTAGGCGACCCAACCCTCAGGCAGTATTCTACGTCCGTCAGGCGCCAAGCCATCGTTGAGATACAAGAGGCCGAAGCGCGCAAAGGCGCGTGCCGGCGCGTACACATGGCTGGCACCAAGAAAGGTGCCGGCACCATCGAATTCCAGTGTGACGCCGTGCATGCCCAGAGGCGCAAATAACTCCGATTCGGCAAACCGGCGCAGTCCCGATGGTCCGCCACCGACAATTTTGCCGATCTCCCGGTCGAGCAATAGCGTATTGACGGAGGTGTAATCCCATTCCTTTTGCGCCGCCTGGTGTGCGGGTCTTTGCGCGCCGTAGCCACCCATATCATCGGCGTTGTAAAACATTTGCGACGCCGGGTCGAAGCCGGTTCCCGATTCGGCGGCGTCAAGGCCGCTGGCCATGCGCAGTAAGTCGTTGGAAGTGATCTTGCCGCGCGGGTCGCCGCCCTGCTCCCACTCGGGGACAGCGGCCGGTTTGTCCATGTCGATTCGACCCTGACGGACCAGAATGCCGAGCAAGGCATTGGTAAATGATTTGGCAACGGAAAAACTCATTACCGGCGTGTCCAAGCCAAAGCCGTCGGCATAACGTTCTGCGACGACGTGGCCGTCTTTGACGATGACAATCGCCTTGACATGGCGTGGTGTAGCCGCTGCTGTATCGTCGAATTCATGATCGAGCGCAGTCCGAAGGGTGGCGATGTCGGTTTGCACCAGGTTGCCAGGAGCAAAGGCATCGCCGACTGCCGGTGTATTTTCAACTGAGAGCAGGGATGGCGCGGTCTGTCCGAAATCCAGGCGACAGCCGTAACCCGGCACAAATACAGCCTTGGCGTGAGCCGATAGCAGGGTAGCTTCGACCGTCCGGCTATTCCGATCGATTCGGTATTGCAGCAAATTGGCGGTTGCGCCGACCAGCAGGCTGATCATTTCTTCTTCCACCTGGCGTTCCGGCAATCCGGAAACAAAGATGGATGAGCACAAGTTATGGGCCGCAGAGCCGGCCCCGGCCTGCAATCCGGGACGCGCAACGATATGAACGACGGCCCACAGGACCAACACAACGCCGACCGCCCACCATGCGCGCGGATGGCGGGAAAAGACTAGCGGAAGCCGGCGCAATTGACGAAGCGAGCTACGATTGCATTGCCCTGACTAGACGGCGTCCGAGCCGGTTTCGCCGGTCCGGATACGCACTACCTGCTCGACGTTTTGCACGAATATTTTGCCGTCGCCGATCTTGCCTGTGCGTGCAGCCTTGATGATGGCCTCGACTGCGTGTTCGGCGACATTATCGTCGACCACGACCTCGACCTTTACCTTGGGCAGGAAATCGACGACATATTCCGCGCCGCGATAGAGCTCGGTGTGGCCCTTCTGCCTGCCGAATCCCTTGACTTCGGTAACGGTCAGTCCTGTCACGCCGACTTCCGCCAGGCTCTCCCGCACTTCATCGAGTTTGAAAGGTTTGATGATTGCAGTCACTTGTTTCATAACATTCTCCTGGATTGAACCAATATGGTGCATTTAAAACACTGGGGTTCTCTAAAACCGTAGCGGGCATCGCAGGCCCGAGATTGGGATGCGCGCTAGATTTTTAGAGATACTCATATTCAGTCGCGGTACTTTGAAGTAATCGGATAGCGCCAGTCGCGCCCGAAGGCACGGTGCGTAACGCGTATTCCGATTGGAGCTTGGCGCCGCTTGTATTCGTTGATCTTGATGAGGCGCGTAATTCGCTCCACATCTTCTACACGATAACCCGCCGCCAGAATTTCCGCCACACTTTGGTTCTCTTCCATGTAGCGCTGCATGATTGCATCGAGCACATCGTAGGGCGGCAGCGAATCCTGGTCTTTCTGGTCGGGTCGTAATTCAGCCGATGGCGCACGTGTCAAAATGCGCTGCGGAATGACTTCGGACAAGCTGTTGCGATAGTCGCACAAACGATACACCAGTGTCTTGGCAATATCCTTGATGACGGCAAAACCGCCGGCCATGTCGCCGTACAGGGTGCAGTAGCCAACCGCCATCTCGCTCTTGTTGCCGGTCGTCAGAACGATGGAGCCGTGCTTGTTCGACATGGCCATCAAGATGGTGCCGCGTATGCGCGCCTGAATATTTTCCTCTGTCGTATCCTCCTTCAGGCCGGCAAATTCTGCCGCCAGCGTGTTGCGAAAAGCCTGGAAGCAGTCATTGATCGATATTTCATCATAGCGCACGCCCAGCCTTTGCACCATGTCTCGTGAATCGACCCACGAAATTTCGGCCGTATAGGGCGACGGCATCATCACGGCGCGCACTTTGTCGGCACCCAGTGCGTCGACCGCCACCGCCAGCGTGAGCGCCGAATCGACCCCGCCGGACAAGCCGATCAATACACTGGGGAACCCGTTCTTGCGCACATAATCGCGCACGCCGAGCACCAGCGCCTTGTATACTTGTGCTTCAACTGCAAGATCCGGCGCTGTCAGCCCCGGCAACGCCCTGGCGCCGTCGAATTCTACAATTTGCAAGTCTTCTTCGAAGTGCTGCAATTGCGCGCAAATCTTGCCGCCGCCATCCATCACGAACGAATAGCCGTCGAAGATCAATTCGTCCTGACCGCCGACCTGATTTGCATACACCAGCGCAAGCCCTTGTGCAACGACGTTGTTGCGCATGACTTCGTAGCGCAGGTGCTGCTTGTTCATGTGGTAAGGCGATGAATTCGGCACCAGCAACACTTGGGCGCCGGCTGCCCTCGCACTTTGCGGCGCGTGCGGCGACCAGGTGTCCTCACATATATTCAGGCCAAAATGCACGCCTTTGACCACGAACACGACAGCTTGATCGGCCGAGGAAAAATATCTCTTTTCGTCAAAAACCGCATCATTGGGCAGATCGTATTTGCAATAAGTGGCCAATATAGCGCCATCCTTCAAGACCGAAGCAGCATTGAAGCAATCGCCATCGCGCCGCAACGGATGGCCAACCACGACATGCAAGCCACTGAACTGTGCCAGTTCGCCGCACAAGGCTTCCAACGCTTGCGCGCTTTTTACGTAGAATGAGGGGCGCAGCAACAAATCTTCCGGCGGATAGCCGACAAGAGACAATTCCGGCGTCACCACGATATCGGCCCCCTGCCCGGCGGCGCGGCGGCAGAAATCCAGGATTTTGCCGGAATTCCCGTGGAAGTCTCCGACGATGCTGTTGATCTGGGCGATTGCAACTTTGACTGTCATGATATGAATGGTGTTTCGCAGAAAGACAAGAATTTGCCAAATTATCGCACGCGCTATCAAACACGACTTGTCGATTCCCTTTCCGAGGTGGGCGAACAGCGCTGGGACGGACTTCTTGCCCTGTCCCTGGCCAATGGGCAAAGTGACGAAGCAAGGGAAATCAACCCGTTCCTGCGCTTCGCCTTCCTGCACGCCCTGCATGAAAGCGGGTGCGCTTCAGCCGATACGGGCTGGCAACCGCAGTTCATCACCGTATGGGAAGGCGAGCAGCTCGCGGCGGCAATGCCGCTCTATCTGAAATGGCATTCCTATGGCGAGTACGTATTCGATTGGGCATGGGCCGACGCCTATCAGCGTCATGGCCTTGAGTACTATCCCAAACTGTTGTCGGCCATTCCGTTCACGCCGGTGACCGGCGCCCGCCTGCTGGCGCGCGACGCCGATGCATACACCGCGCTCATAGGAGCAGTGCAGGATTTGCGGTGCAACCCGGCATTTTCGTCCATGCACGTACTGTATCCGCCTGAACAACAGGCCGATACATTACAGGACGCTGGTTTCATGCTGCGTACCGGGGTGCAATTCCACTGGACCAATGCCGGCTATGGCGACTTCGACGATTTCCTCGAAAGCCTGGAACGCAAGAAGCGCAAGAATATTCGCGCCGAGCGCCGCAAGGTTGTAGAGGCGGGCGTTAGTTTCCGCCAGGTGGTCGGACAAGAAATCACGCCCGAGCAATGGGCGTTTTTCACCTCTTGCTACGACCACACCTATGCCATGCATGGGTCTACCCCCTACCTCAATCTCGATTTTTTCACTCGCATCGGCGCCGCCATGCCGGAAAATATTCTACTGATCATTGCTGAGCGCGCCGGGAAACCAATCGCGTCATCTCTTGTGTTCCACACAGAGACGACTTTGTACGGTCGCTATTGGGGTGGACTGGAAGATATTCCCTGCCTGCATTTTGAAACGGCGTATTACCAACCACTAGAGTTCTGCATCCGGCGCGGATTGCGATCCTTTGAAGGTGGCGCCCAGGGTGAGCACAAAATGGCGCGCGGCTTCTTGCCGCAAAAGACCTGGTCGGCCCATTGGCTGGCACATCCGGGCTTCGCGGATGCGATCGTGCATTTTTTACAACGCGAGTCGGGTGGTATTAATGCCTATATGGATGAGCTTAATGAACGCAACCCATTCAAAAGCTGAAATTACCCATGAAAATTTAGGAGCCAGCAACAAATTGTAGCGAAGACAATGGACTAGGAGCCAAGGGCGGATGAACTGGTAGGCATACCGCTTTATCCAAAAAAGCACACTCATCTTAAAGTGGTATCATTATTTTATACTTCCTGAACGTCAAATATTGTTAAATCAAAAGAATATTGTATCCCTGACCTTGTCATTCATTCCACATCAAGGCATGCTTTGTCCATGATGCCCTTACCCACAAGGTCGAACAGCTCGGCCCAGACTTCCAACCGAATCGGTCGCTTCTACCTCGTTCGCGAAATCGGACGAGGCTCGGTCGGCACGGTATATGTGGCGCGCGATCCGGTCATAGATCGGAACGTGGCAATCAAGATCAGCAGCGTGCGCGCCAATCCGGCAGAAAAAAAACAATTTGATCAGCAATTGATCAATGAAGCACGTGCCGCCGGACGTTTGAACCATCCGAATATCGTGACGATTTTCGATGCCGGTTCGGAAAACGGCAGCAGCTACATTGCCATGGAATACCTGCAAGGGTCTGTGCTGGGCAAGCGCATGGACAGCGGCGAAAAATTCACCCCCGAAACAGTCGCAGCGATCGGCCTGAAATTGGCCGATGCGCTTGGGCATGCGCACAAGAACGGCGTGATTCATCGCGACGTCAATCCGGCAAATATTTTTCTCTCCGACGACAGCGAGCCCAAGATATTTGACTTCGGCATTGCGCGCGCGCCCAATCGCCTGCAAGACGCTCAGGAAGAAGAAGACCAGCCTTACACACTTTTTCGCAATAACTTGCTTGGTACGCCGAACTATATGTCGCCGGAGCAAGCCACCGGGCGCCCGGCCGACCATTTGACCGACGTCTATTCTCTCGGCGCCGTCATGTATGAAATGCTGGCGCAACGCAAGCCGTTTCAGTCGGAAACCACCGAAGCATTGCTTGAAGCGATTGCCTACAAGGCGCCTCAGGCGCCGCACGAATTCAATCCAGCCGTGCCGGCCGGATTATCGCAAATCGTGATGAAGGCAATGAGCAAGCGGGCAGAAAAACGCTACCAAAGCGCGACGGAAATGGCGCAGGACATCCAACGCTACCTGAACCTTGGCAAGCTACATGCCAAGGTTGCGGTCGCTGCGACAGCCGAGATTGAAACTGTTGAATCGGAAGCACCGCGTTCGCGCACGCATCTTGCCGTCATCGGCGCCGTGCTTGCCGTTGCGCTCGCTGCCGGTGGATATTTCTGGTTGCACTGACGCCCGCTTCAGCGCGCGTTCAGCGCCGCCAGCACCTGCCCCTTCAATGTCCTGATCAACGCCGTCTCGTCCGGCGGCACGCCTTCGGGTGCCGGCAAAACGCGATCAGCATAGAAAAATCCAAACGGCTTCTTTTGCACCACCAGAGGTAAGACGATGAAGCTGCGCGCATCGGGCAGCAATGCCCGGTGCCAGCCAGGAATCAGGTCGCGAATCTTCGCTGTTGTGGCATCGGCAATCATCAAGTCGGCATCGTTCTCCATTGCCAGGTGAAATACATCGCGGGCAGACGCTGCCGGAAAAACAAATCCATCCTGCCGGGCACGATGATTCTCGCCCAGCGCGATGCGCGCCCGAAACTGATTGGTCTTCGCGTCCCGGATGCATACCGCTGCAAATCGAAAACCCATGCTGCGATAAATCGTTTCAAGGACCAGCATGATCAGGTCATTGACCTTGCAGCGGCCGGACGCCATCATTTCCGTCACGTCCTGCACGCCCGTCATCAACTGATCTCGCGCATTCATCGGCTTGCCGCTCGGATGCTTGCCCTTTGCTTCGCCGACAGCACCGTCTTCGATAATGCTCATCAATATTTCGCTCGGCAATCCGAGTTCGGCGCCTTCCGCCATGGCGGTATCGTCCGCGTTGCCGTCGTCAGGACGGACTTCGGCAATTTCATTTTTTGTCGTGTCGGCCGCAGTGCCCATGCTCAAGCCTGCCTGGTCGGTCAATATGCGGGTTTCGTGTTCGACCGATTCGAACAGTTGGGCCAGGCTCTCCTGATCAAGGTTTAACGCGACGCCGTAGCGCGCAAGCAGGGCCCGGCTCGCCGCATCCTGCCCCTTCTCTCGCATCTTGGGCATCAAGGCAGCGGCTGCGGCGCTGAAGGCGGCTACTTGCTGCATCCATTCCTGTCGACTCTTGGCCGGGCGCAACACACCTTGCGGCAAGGGAGCCAGCGCCTTGACGATGGTGTCCGGGATTTGCCACTCCTGCAACACCGAGTCGGCCAGCATTTCGAAACTGCAACCGAGCACCTGCATAGCCGCTTGCGAGGGCGATCGGCCGCCGCTTTCGATCAGGGACGCGATTTCGCCATACATAACATGGTCGTGCGAGGCCACGAGCAGGCGTCCCATGTTCTTGAACAATGCGGCAACGGCCGCCTCTTCCGCGTCCTTGTGGTGGCTGCGCTTGGCAATTTCCCGGCCGATCACGCTGGCACAGAGCGAATGGGCCAGTTCGGCACGCACGCTCAGGGCACGCTTGCCGGACATGCCTTCGACCAGCAACATTGCCAGCGCATTGGTCTTCACGGTCTCGAAGCCCAACATGAATATCGCCTTGGAAATGGTCGTGATGGGTGCACCCGAGTAGCTACGGTAAATCACGGTATTGGCGACCCGCAGTATCTTTTGTGTCAACGCGACGTCGGACAGGACGAATGAAGCGAGATTGCGCACTGCCTCGTCGTCCGAGGATGCGAGCTGGACAACACGTGATACGGAAGCTCCCAGGGCCGGCAGGTCCGTGTCGTCAGCAATACTTTGCAGCAGACGGTTTCGTGCCGCAATGACCTCATCGCTGATGTCGGGCGAATAGGGGGCAGGATGCGTCGGCTGCGACGTATTGGATGGCACCGCTTGTCTCCTTTTTGTGGCCGCAAATCACAGCAAATTATGCGTGCGGCAAGTCCGATGATGACGCATTGCAGAGTGAAAGTCTAATCTAATTGGTTCGTTCACAACACAGAGAAAGTGCCGCGGCGAAACTGTTAAATCATTCGTTTCGCGCGCATTCTTTTTGTGACCTTCCGCATGAATTGACGGGAAGCACTACAATCAAGCGTTCCCCACACCAGAACCCTTTTCATGAAGCCAACCGATATCCTGCTCGCCCTGTTGACCGTCGCGATCTGGGGTTCCAATTTCGTTGTCATCAAGTTCGGTTTGCAGGGTTTGCCGCCGATATTGTTTTCCGCGCTGCGCTTTTTGTTCGCCGCACTCCCCATGGTGTTTTTCATCAAGCGCCCCGCCGCCCCATGGCGCCTGGTTGCGGGCTTCGCGCTGTTTCAATTTGCCCTGCAGTTCATATTGCTGTTTTGCGGCATCAAGCTCGGCTTCCCGCCAGGCCTGGCATCATTGGTGATTCAACTGCAAGCCTTTTTCACCATCGGGCTGGCGGTGCTGTTCCTGCATGAACGTCCCTTCATCAATCAATTGCTTGGTGCGCTCGTTGCGCTGTGCGGCATGGGTCTGGTCGCGGCCAATCTCGACGCCAAGCCGACCCTGATCGGTTTCATCATGGTCGTCACGGCAGGATTGTGCTGGGCGACGGCAAATATTTTCACAAAAAAGATCGGCAAGGTGAACCCTCTGTCGTTGGTGGTCTGGGCTTCATTGATCGCAACCCCGCCTATGCTGGCGGCATCATTGTTCATCGAGGGGTACGCCGCCTGGACCAACGCGGCGGCAAAAATCAGTTGGGTTTCAATAGGCGCAGTATTTTTCCAGTCTTACCCAAACACCATTGTGGGCTACGGCATCTGGTCGCACCTGATGCGCAAATATCCAGCGGCAACAATTGCACCGTTCAGCCTGCTCGTTCCGGTGATCGGCATGCTCGCTGCAGCCCTAATTATCAATGAACCGTTGCAATGGTGGAAAGTGGTCGCCGGTGCGCTCGTCCTGAGCGGGCTGATGTTCAACCAATTCGGCGGACGTCTGCTGAATCGCAAAACAGCTGCCTTATTGCAAAACGGAACTGCGAAATGAAAAAGCGCGCTATGGGAGCGCGCTTTCTTGCAATCAAGCCGGACGAATTTAGAAATTCGGCTTGCTTGCCGCCTTGTTGTATGCGTCCACCCCTGCCAGGATCTCTGCCTTGGCTTCGTCGGGACCAGCCCAGCCGTCGATCTTGACCCATTTGCCCTTTTCCAGATCCTTGTAGTGCTCAAAGAAATGCTGGATCTGTTCCAGGCGCCATGGATTCATGTCTTCCGGTTTTTGCCAATGCGTATAGATCGGCAGGATCTTGTCGACCGGCACGGCCAACAGCTTGGCGTCGCCGCCGGCTTCGTCGGTCATTTTCAGCATGCCGATGGTGCGGCAACGCACGACCACGCCTGGTACCAGCGGGAACGGTGTGATGACGAGCACGTCGACCGGATCGCCGTCATCGGAAATCGTGTGCGGGATATAGCCGTAGTTGCAGGGATAGTGCATGGCGGTCGACATGAAGCGGTCGACGAACAACGCGCCAGATTCCTTGTCAACTTCATACTTGACCGGATCGGCATTCATCGGAATTTCGATAATGACGTTGAAATCGTTCGGCACGTCGCGGCCGGCAGGAACCAGATTCAGACTCATGGAGAACTTTCAGGTAATGAAGAATGCGGGGTAACCGAAATTATAACGTTTTTTCGGGGTACTTTGTGCATTGCAGCAGAGGAAACTGCCTGAATCAGCTTCCTACAAGACGCTCGCCAATGCGCATTGGCGATAATGTGTCGCCGCTTGTTCGGCGTGGTTCAGTGCTTCGTGCAGTTGGGCAAGTTTCAGGTGCGCTTCCCGCATGGTGGCCGGTTCGAGGGCATCGGACAATGCCTGCTCCAGATGGCGCTGGGCCTTGCCCCAAAGTTTTTGTTTCAGGCAAAACGTGCCGAGCGTCAAAGCAAGCTCGGCATCGCTGGGGCGGTCCGCACTCCACGATTCGCAGCGATCGATCTGCGCGAGCAAGGTTGGGGTGCCCTCCGGTGCTGCCGATTTGCGATAGGCGCGCACAAGCTTGTCGTCCCATTCAGCCGCCAGGGCCTTTTCCACGATGGCACGGGCGTCGTCGTGCAGGCCGCAAGCATTGAAGGTTTCTGCGGCGCGCACGGCGACGAAAGCGCGCACGCGGTCGACTGCAGGCACGGTTTGCCAAAGGTTGCGAATCGATTCGGCGTCGTGATTGCGGTCCAGCAGCAAATCCTCGTATGCCAGTTCACGCATGCGGCGCGAAACCGCCGGGTGCAAGGCATTGTGGTTGTCGAGCGAACGCAAGAGGCGCAAAACTTCATTCCATTTGCGCGCGCGCTGGTTGGCCTTCAAGGCAAGGCGCAGCGCATGGATATGACGTGTGCCGCTGGCATTCAATTCATTGACTGCCGACAGTGCCTGCTCCGGCTGATGGTTATCGACCAGCAGTTCGATTGTGGTCATCAGACGTGCAGTCTTCAGGCTGGCATCGTCCTGAATGGCGGAGAGCCATAAATCACGGCGCTCGGCCTGGCTCATGCGGTGCACCGCGCGCGCCGCGATCAACGCCGCGAGACCGGCATTTTCGGGAGACTCGACGGCGCGCTTGGCCGCTTTCTCGGCATGACCGAAGCGCCCTTCGAATAGGGCCTTGAGGGCCTCACGCAGCGCGCGGTTGCCTTCGCGATCGCGCTTCTCGCGGCGATAGGCGGCAACCTTGCCGGGCAGGTCTTTTGCCGTTGCAATGGCATTCAACAAAAAGTGCGCAGCCAGGAACAGCACCAGGGCCAGCACAATGAACAGATTGAGCGACATGTCGACGCGCGTGGGCGGATAAAACAGCACGACATTGCCCGGATCGAAATGGGCGCCCACTGCGATGATGATCGCTATCGAGAATAGTAAAACCAGCCAAAGAAATAACCGCATTATGGTTTGGCCTTGTAATTGCGAACTGCGTTGAGGCTTTCCGCCAGCGTCGGCATCTCGATGGACAGATTGCTGCCCTGCACCTGTTTGAGCAAGGCCTGCGCGACCTGGGTCTGTTTGGCGCGGGTATCGAAATATTTGCCGATTTCATCCTGCGCCGAAATCAGGTCGCTGCGGAAAGCCGCCTCGTTGCGCGACAACAGCGCAAGGCGCGCATTCAACAGGCGCAACTTCAAATTCTCGCGTGCGTAATAGGCCTGAGTGGGCGAGAGCAACAATGCGTCGGGGTTTTCGACTGTGCGCACCCGGATCAATTGCCGCACTTCACCCCACATCTCGTCGCTCCAGCTTTGCCATTTGTCTTCCAGGGCGCTGGCCCATTGATTATCATGGCCGCGCGCAGCCCCTGCACCTGCTGCTGCTTTCGGCTCGACCCGGCGGGAATTCTTCGGCTGGGTTGCCGGCAACGCGGGTTTCTCGTCCGACAGCAGGGGCATACCGTCGACTTCACTGATCAGGCTGTCAAGGCGCAGTGCGATGCCGGTAGTATCGAGCAAGGGCAAAGCCTTGAGCTGGTCGATGTCCTTCGCGATGGCGCGACGGATGATGATGAACTGTGGTTTATCCGAGCGCGACAGGCTGCGGTCGGCATTTTGCAGCGCGATCAAGGCACCCGGCACATTCCCGGCCAATTGCAACTGCTGGCTTGCGGTCGACAAGACTTGCTCGATTTCGGCGAGCGCCCAATCGTCGCGATTTTTCGACAGATCCTGGTAAAGTTGCTCGAGCGCCAGTTGCTGGCTTTGCGCTTCAACCTGCTTGCCTTCGAGTACGCTGACCTTGGCTTGCAATTCCTTGGTTGACTCTTCGGCGGTCTTCGCCACGAGTTTCGCCTCCGTATTGGTCAGGTCGCCCTGTTGCAAGCGGCGTGCCAATTCGACGCGCAATTCGCCAATCTGTTCGCGCGCACTCCACCACTGCACGACCAGCAGCAAGGCGAGACTCGCCAGGCATGCCAGAACCCAGCGCGGGGTGGCTGATACCGCCTGCGCAGTCGCACCGAGTGGATTACCGGGCCCGCCTGGGGCCGCCACGCTCTGGGTCGACACCTCGCCTGTCGCTGCAGGGATTGGCAATGGGGAACTGGATTCGGCAGTGGGTTCGATTTCGCTCATGGTAGAGATTGTAACGCGGCGAGCAGCGCCGCGTCGCCTGAAGCAGTGAGTGAGATGTTGAGAAATCCTTCTGAATGCGCACTTTCCGCAATTCGCGCATGCGGCACAATCAGGCGTTGTTGTTGCATTTTTGCGACGACGCCGTCCATTCCGGGCCGCTGCGACAATTCCCTGGTCGCATTGACCAGGTTACGCACGGCTTCGGAACTTGTGACGATCCAGTCGCTTTTACCTTCCAGCAAGCTTGCCAGCTGCGATTGCCGGGCCGAATCGAACAAAGGTGCAATGCGGCGATAGGCGGCGACCTGCACCACCTCGATACCCTGCTCGCGCAAACGATCAGCGAGCAATTCGCGCCCCGTTTCGCCGCGCACGATCATGACCTTTCGTCCGCGCAATGACGCAATGTCCAAAACGGCCAGTAGGGTTTCGGAATCGGTGCGTACGTCCTGTGGGCTGAAAATGACACTGTTGCCTTCGTTGATGCCATGCCTGGCCAAAGCACGACGGCTGCCCTCGCCCATGATGGCGATCGCAACGCCGGATGGCCAGATCGGCATCGCGGCGAGGGCGGCATCGATTGCATTGGGGCTGACAAAGGCAACCAAGGCGTAGTCACGAATGGCCGAAAGCGCGGCCTGTAGCGGCGCGAGGTCGGGAAGGGGGAGAATCTCGAGCAAAGGAAATAAAACGGCATGCCGTCCCATAGCTTCAATGCCCTGCAGCAACTCCTCGGATTGGACCAGAGGACGCGTCACAACTACCGTCGCAGAGTAATTCATCAATCGATTCGTTTCGTTGCCGGTCGGGTAAAAAACGGGGGGCTCACCCCGCCTGATCGAGCGCCAGACAAGCCTTTAAAATGTCGGCTGCGTCCTGCGCATTCAATAGTCTGGCGGCTTCGTGACCCAGAGCCTCGGCCGTACCGATCTTGCCGCTGGTTTCAGCATAAGCCATGCGCCTGCCGTCGGGCGTTGCCACCATGGCGCGCAAACGCATCATGTCGCCTTCTATGGTGGCAAACGCTGCCAACGGGATCTGGCAACTGCCGCCGAACGCACGCGACACGGCCCGCTCGGCCATGACCGCCGCTGCGGTCGCCCGATGGCTGAGCGGTGCCAGCACGCCAAGCAGTTCGGGACGATCCGCGACGATCTCGATTGCCATCGCGCCCTGCCCTGGGGCCGGCAGGCTTTCTTCGGGTGGTATCAAGCCACGGATGCGCTGCGGCAGACCGAGCCGCTTCAAGCCGGCGGCCGCAAGGATAATGGCGGCGTACTCTCCGCGGTCGAGCTTGCCCAGCCTGGTATCGAGATTGCCGCGCAGTGGTTTGATGACCAGCTTGGGATAGCGCGCAGAAATCAAGGCCTGACGGCGCAGGCTGCTGGTGCCAACCACCGCGCCGTCCGGCAGTTCCGCAAGGGAAGCGTAGTCGTTGGAGACGAATGCATCGCGCGGGTCTTCCCGCTCAAGGAAAGCCGCCAATTCGAAGCCTGGCGGCAACTCCATCGGGACATCTTTCAGCGAATGTACTGCCAAATCTGCCCGGCCTTCGGCCAGCGCCGCTTCCAACTCCTTCACGAACAAGCCCTTGCCGCCGACCTTGGATAGGGTGCGATCGAGAATTTGATCGCCTCTTGTGGTCATTCCGAGAATTTCTATGTTGCAGTGCGGATATAATAGACTTAATTGTGCTTTGACATGCTCGGCTTGCCACATGGCCAGCCGGCTTTCGCGCGAGGCGATGACTAATTTCGATGGAGGGGAAATGTTCAAGGCAGGCTCTTTCTGATCCGTCATTCTCAATACCCCGAATTTTAACCCGGAACGCTTTTCACCCAACCGCAATTCACTCTTTTCGCGAAACGCCCACTGCAACGGTCCATTATGGCAAAACCATCCCAACCAGCTAAACCACTCTCCTCCATCAAGCCCGCCAAGTCCACCGGGCCTGCCCCGCGTGCCGCCAAGGCCGCCAGCGACAAAGACGCACCACTCAAGGAAGACATTCGCTTGTTGGGTCGCCTGCTGGGCGACGTGCTGCGCGAACAGGAGGGAGATTCTGTTTTTGCCGTAGTAGAAACGATACGCCAGACGGCAGTGCGCTTTCGCCGTGAATCGGACCCGCAATCGGGCACCGACCTAAACAAGTTGTTGAAGAAGCTCACGCGCGACCAGACCATATCTGTCGTGCGCGCATTTTCCTATTTCTCCCATCTGGCGAATATTGCCGAAGACCAGCACCATAACCGTCGCCGCCGCGCTCACTTGCTGGCCGGCTCGGCGCCCCAGCGAGGCAGTATCGGCTTTGCCTTGACCAAACTTGACGAAGCCGGCGTTACCGGTTCTGCCGTGCGCTCTTTTTTCAAGGACGCATTGATTTCCCCGGTCTTGACCGCGCATCCGACCGAAGTGCAGCGCAAGAGCATTCTCGATGCGGAAAACGGCATTGCGCGCCTGCTGGCCCAGCGCGATACGCCGCTCACGCCCAAGGAACGCGCGCACAATACGGAAATGCTGCGCGCTCTGGTTGCGACGCTGTGGCAGACGCGCATGCTGCGTTACTCGAAACTGACGGTGGCCGACGAAATCGAAAACGCATTGTCTTACTACCGCATTACATTCCTGCGCGAACTGCCTGGGCTGTATGACGATATCGAAAACGAAATAGCGCTGCAGTTCCCGCAACGCAGCGCAAGCGTGGCGCACGGGAACCCGGCGCCATACGTGCAGATGGGTAGCTGGATAGGCGGAGACCGCGACGGCAACCCGAACGTCAATGCCGGCACCATGCAACATGCGCTGGCGCGCCAATCGACAACCATTCTCGAATTCTACCTCGAAGAAGTGCATGCACTGGGTGCCGAACTATCGATTTCCAATATCCTCGTTGCGGCCAGCCCGGAGTTGCAGGCATTGTCGGATGCATCGCCCGACAAGTCGGACCATCGTTCCGACGAGCTGTACCGGCGCGCCTTGATCGGTGTCTACTCGCGCCTGGCAGCCACTGCGCGCGGCCTCGGCGCCACCAACATTCTGCGCCATGAAGTCGGCAGCGCTGCGCCTTACGCCACGGCAGCGGAATTTTCGGCCGAATTGCAAATCGTGGTCGATTCGCTCAAGAGCCACCATGGCACGGTACTGGTAAAACCGCGCCTGGCGACATTAAAGCGCGCCGCGGACATCTTCGGCTTCCACCTCGCCACGCTCGACATGCGGCAAAGCTCCGATGTGCATGAGCGCGTGCTGACCGAATTGTTCGCGCGCTCCAAAGTGGAGGCGAACTACGCGGAATTGAGCGAACAACGCAAAGTCGAGTTGCTGCTCGGAGAACTCTCGAAGCCGCGCCTTCTGTATTCCCCGTATATCGATTACAGCGACGAAACCAATTCCGAACTGACTATCCTGCGCGCTGCGCGCAGCATACGCCAACGTTACGGTGCGCGCGCCATCCGCAACTACATCATCTCGCACACCGAAACGGTCTCTGACCTGCTCGAAGTGTTCCTGCTGCAGCGCGAAACCGGCTTGCTCCGTATTTCCGGCGACGGCAAGGACGCAAACGCGGAAATGGAATTGATGGTGATCCCGCTTTTTGAGACGATTCCCGATTTGCGCTGTGCCGCAGAGATCATGGAAAACCTGATGGCCCTGCCTCTGGTGAGTAGCTTGCTTGCCAAACAGGGAAAGATTCAGGAAGTCATGCTCGGTTATTCAGACTCGAACAAGGACGGCGGCTTCCTCACCTCGAACTGGGAGCTGTACAAGGCGGAAAATAGCCTGGTCGACGTGTTCGACCGCGCCGGCGTCAAGCTGCGCCTGTTCCACGGCCGTGGCGGCACGGTGGGCCGCGGCGGCGGTCCAAGCTACGAAGCAATCCTGGCCCAGCCTGCGGGCACGGTCAACGGCCAGATCCGCCTGACCGAACAGGGCGAAATCATTGCTTCGAAATTCTCCAACCCCGAGATCGGACGGCGCAACCTTGAACTGTTGGTCAGTGCCACACTGGAAGCGAGCCTGATGCCGCCTTCGGTCGACAGCAAGCGGGCCAAGAAACTGGCCGAGTTCGAGAGTGTGATGGAAGAATTGTCCGAACGCGCTTACCGGGCCTATCGCAACCTGGTCTATGAAACACCGGGCTTCACCGACTACTTCTTTTCCGCAACGCCGATTGCAGAAATTGCCGAACTCAACATCGGTTCGCGGCCTGCGTCACGCAAATCGACACGCCGCATCGAGGATTTGCGTGCGATTCCCTGGGGTTTCTCCTGGGGTCAATGCCGTCTGCTGCTGCCGGGCTGGTATGGATTCGGCAGTGCCGTTTCGTCCTGGCTGGCCGAAGGCGATGCCGCAACGAAATCGCGCAAGCTGGCCACGCTGCGGGCCATGTTCCGCGAATGGCCTTTCTTTGCCACGCTATTGTCGAATATGGATATGGTGCTGGCCAAAACCGATCTGGCCGTCGCCTCGCGCTATGCCGAGCTGGTGGCGGACCGCAAACTGCGCAGCAGCATTTTCAAACGCATCCTCGGCGAACATATGGTCACGAGCACCTGCCTGTCGAACATCACCGGCGCAAAAGACCGCCTGGCCGGCAACCCGATGCTGGCGCGCTCGATCAAGAACCGTTTCGCCTACCTTGATCCGCTCAACCACTTGCAGGTTGAACTGATCAAGCGCCATCGCGCCAATATGCAGGACGGTCGGCCGCTGGAAGAACGCGTGCGGCGTGGCATTCATTTGTCGATCAACGGCATCGCTGCGGGTTTGCGCAATACGGGCTAAGATAGGCGTTCGAGGGCGCGGTCGCATTGAATGTCAATGCGACCGCGCCGGCCAGCCAAGGAGTTGCCATGCCAAAAGCCATCTGGAACGGCGCAGTGATCGCCGAAGCCCCGCAGGAAGCCGTCGAAACAGTCGAAGGCAATACCTATTTCCCACCGTCTGCCATGCATCGGGAATTCTTTGAGGAAAGCCCGACACACACCGTGTGCCCTTGGAAAGGTACGGCCAGTTATTTCAATGTGGTAGTAGACGGCAAGGTTAATGCGGACGCGGCATGGTATTACCCGCAGACCAAGGAGGCCGCCAACAACATCAAGGGTTTCGTGGCGTTTTGGCGTGGTGTGAAGGTCATTGATTGATAGCGGCAGCGGGATGGTGCGCGGTTTCACTCCGTCTCCATGCAATCAATGCTCCCCCGCTTTTGCGGCATCAAACCCCTCGATTGAGCAGCGCCTTGATGACCGGCCACTGACGCCGTGAAATAGGCAACCTCTCATCAATATCGCGCAGGATAATTTGCCACGATTCCTGCGCCTTGTCGGGATCCGACAAGTCAAGCTGACCACGTTCGACGCCGGCAATGGCATGACGCGCCACCAGCGTATTACGATGAACGCGCACGAAGCGCTCACCCATTTCCTGTTCCAGCGACAGCAGCGATTCCTCGGTAATGTATTCGCGCGCCTTGGTGCGCAAGGTGACGTATTTCAATTCGGCCCTGAGGTAGACCACGTCCTGCACGGGCACAAGCAGCACGCGGCCGCGTTCCTGAATCGAGAAATTGGCACGTTGCAATCCAAGTGCGCCGGCACTGGCGCCGAGTGCAGCCATTTGTGCAGCCATTTGTGCTGCACTTTGGGCTGTCGATTGTGTCGCCGATTGCGCAATCCGGCCTGCCTGCACGATAGCGGCGCGGCCTATCGCCTCAGCCAGCTTTGCCGCACGAACCGGCTTGAGCAGGTAATCGACGGCATGGACTTCGAATGCCTTCAGTGCAAACGTGTCGTACGCGGTGATGAAAATGATCGCCGGGGGCGGCTCGACATGCCTCACCAGGTGCGCCGCCAGTTCGATCCCGTTCATACCTGGCATCTGGATATCGAGCAGCACCACGTCAGGTTTGGCGCTTGTAATTGTATCGAGCGCAGCTTGTGCATTCCCCGCCTGCCCGACCAGTTCATGCGGGCATTCGCCGGCAATATCCGACAACAGGGTAACCAGCCGCGTGCGCGCCGGCGCCTCGTCGTCGACAATGACTATGCGTGGAATCATGCTCGCCGCACCATCAGTTGCCCCTCACATAGGGGAAATGCAACCGAACTTCGAAGCGGTTGTCGACGATACCCGCCGACAACTGGGCTTCGATATCGTAAAGCAAGGCGAGGCGCTCGCGAATGTTTTGCAAGGCCATGTGATTGCCCTCGCGGGCTGCCTGCTCCATGCCTCCGCTGGGAATGGGGTTGAAAATCGCGATTTCTATCCGCTCTCCCTGGCGTGCAAGCTCCACCTCAATCGTGACCGGTTCCTGCACCACTTCCACGCCATAGTGGACGGCATTTTCAAGCAGCGGTTGCAGCAACAATGAGGGGACTCTTGCCTTGCGCAGCATTTTCTCGCTGATACCCGTGGTTTTCCACTGAATCTGCAGGCGTTCACCCAGGCGCACCTTTTCGATGGCCAGGTACTGCCGGCAAAGACGGATCTCTTCTTCCAGACTGGTGACATCGCGCGCATCGCGCATCAATACGCGAAACAGTTCGGCCAGATCTTCCAGCGTCGATTCGGCACGCAATGGTTCGGTCCGTATCAAGGCCAGCACGGCATTGAGGCTATTGAACAGAAAGTGCGGCCTGATACGGGCCTGGAGGGCTTGCAGGCGTGCTTCCGACAAAGCCGGCGAAAACGCCTTGGTGCGCAACTCAAAATAATGTTGCAGTGCGATACCAAAAGCTGCGGCGGTCCACATCGCCTGGGTGGGGCTGACCGCGCTAAGGTTGAACGGGCCGTCCGGCGAGGTCATGAATAACTCGACCATCAGGGAAACAATCGCGCCGGGCACCAGCGCGCACAGTGCGCGCTGCGCCCAGGGTGCAATGACACCGGCGCTTCGCCGCAGGCCGCACAACGCAATGAGGGATGCGAGGGTACCCGGTTCGATCAGTACGGAAGCGGCAAGAAACGCCGACAAACCGGCGCCGTGCACAACGGTCGCGATCAAGGCGGTACCATTCACCGCCACCAGCACCCGTGCCACGACGCCGATGTTGCAGCAGTCGGGGATGACGATCTCGAAATGCTTGGCTACGGGCTCACGCTGCATAATGGTTTTGTCTTTGACGCATTCCGGTTGAATATGGCCTCCTCCGGCCTTCGATCCAGGGGCCGGCCAAGGGTCCTGTCAACCGTCCAATTCAGGTCGCCAGGGCCCGATCCCGGGTCGATTGCGGGGTATTTCCATCTATAATAAGCGCAACGCGAAATTATATATACACAATAGTCCTCAGGCGAATTCATGACAGCACAACTATCCAAAAAGGGCGAAGCCTGGTCTGCGCGCTTCTCCGAACCGGTTTCCGATCTGGTCAAACGCTACACCGCCTCGGTGTTCTTCGACAACCGCATGGCCCAATTCGACATTGAGGGCTCGCTGGCCCACGCCGAGATGCTGTCGCACCAAGGCATCATTACTGCGGCGGACTATGCGGAAATCCAACGCGGCATGCAGCAAATCCGCGACGAAATGGCCGCCGGCAAGTTCGAATGGCTGCTCGATCTGGAAGACGTGCATTTGAACATCGAAAAGCGCCTGACCGAAATCATCGGCGACGCAGGCAAGCGTTTGCACACGGGTCGTTCGCGCAACGACCAGGTAGCAACCGACATTCGCCTGTACTTGCGTGCCGCGATTGACGACATTGTCGGCTTGCTACAAGCCTTGCGTCTGGCACTCTTGAATCTGGCCGAACAGCATGCCGACACGATCCTGCCCGGCTTCACCCACATGCAGGTGGCGCAACCGATCACCTTCGGCCACCACATGCTGGCATATGTCGAAATGTTCGGTCGCGACGCCGAGCGCATGGCCGATTGCCGCAAGCGCGTCAACCGCCTGCCGCTGGGAGCGGCGGCACTGGCCGGCACAACATTCCCGATTGACCGCTTGCGCGTGGCTGCGACGCTCGGGTTCGACGATGTCTGCCGCAATTCGCTCGACGCCGTCTCCGACCGCGACTTCGCCATCGAATTTTGCGCCGCGTCCGCATTGGTGATGACGCACGTGTCGCGCATGTCGGAAGAACTGGTGATCTGGATGAGCCCGCGCGTCGGTTTCATCGACATTGCAGACCGCTTCTGCACCGGGTCGTCGATCATGCCGCAAAAGAAAAATCCGGATGTGCCAGAACTGGCACGCGGCAAGACAGGCCGCGTGAACGGCCACCTGATCGCCCTGCTGACATTGATGAAGGGCCAGCCGCTGGCCTACAACAAGGATAATCAGGAAGACAAGGAGCCCTTGTTCGATACGGTCGATACAGTGATCGATACCTTGCGCATTTTTGCCGACATGGCGGGCGGCATCACGGTCAAGCCCGAGGCAATGCGCGCCGCTGCGTTGCAGGGCTATGCCACCGCCACCGATCTGGCCGACTATCTCGTCAAGAAGGGCTTGCCCTTCCGCGATGCGCACGAGGCCGTCGCGCTTGCAGTGCGTCATTGCGTTGATCGCGGTTGCGACCTGGCCGATTTGAAGCTGGCCGAACTGCAGCAATTCTCGCCGCTCATCGCAGACGACGTGTTTGCGGTGCTGACGCTTGAAGGTTCGGTCGCAGCGCGCGACCATATCGGGGGTACGGCGCCGAACCAGGTGAGGAAAGCGATTGCGCTATTGCGCAAGGAATTGCAAAACTAAAATAATTTGATTGGAGACGTGGATGGATGCTTCCGCAGAAAACGGCACTACCGCACTGAGCGACACGCGCATCGGCAACGGTGCGCAATACCTGACGCGCCAGGATTACAAGACACTCTCGCTTGCCGCGTTGGGCGGCGCACTCGAATTCTACGACTTCATCATCTTCATCTTTCTTGCCAACGAGATCGGCAAACTGTTTTTCCCGCCGACTATATCGGACTGGCTGCGTCAATTGCAGACTTACGGCATATTCGCCGTGGGCTACCTGGCGCGCCCACTGGGCGGCATCATCCTGGCGCACTTCGGTGATTTGCGTGGCCGCAAGAAAATGTTCACCTTGTCGATTCTGATGATGGCGGCACCGACCCTGGCGATTGGCCTGCTACCGACTTATGAATCGATCGGCGTCATCGCACCTTTGGCTCTGCTGCTGTTTCGAATTTTGCAGGGCGCCGCTGTCGGCGGCGAAGTCGCGGGCGCCTGGGTCTTTGTTTCGGAACACGTGCCGGCGAAGCATGTCGGCTACGCCTGCGGCACGCTGACTGCAGGCCTGACCAGCGGCATCCTGTTGGGCTCCCTTGCGGCTACCGGCCTGCACACCTGGATGGCCCCGCAGGAAGTACTCGATGGCGGCTGGCGCATCCTGTTCATTCTGGGCGGCATATTCGGCATTGGCGCGATGTATTTGCGCCAGTGGCTGCAGGAAACGCCCGTGTTTGCCGAGATGGCAAAGAGGAAGGCGCTGGCGGCCGAATTGCCGCTCAAGGCCGTGCTGCGCGATCATCCAAAAGAAGTGGCCATTTCGATGTTGCTGACCTGGACCTTGTCCGGCGCGATCGTCGTTGTGATCCTTATGACGCCGACTCTGCTGCAAAAGATGTTTGCCATAGACGCGAAAACAGCACTGGCCGCCGGCAGTCTTGCCACGCTTTGCCTGAGCATCGGATGCGTCACGGCGGGCTCGCTGGCTGATCGTTTCGGCGCGAAGATGGTGATCTTCACCGGTTGCCTGCTGCTTGGCGTCAGCTATTTCATGCTTTATACGAACGTCGGCACTTCTCCAGAACTATTGCTGCCGCTGTATGCTTTTACCGGTTTCACAGTCGGCGTGGTCGGCGCCATTCCTTATGTATTGGTGAACCTGTTCCGTGCTCAAGTGCGCTTTTCCGGCGTGTCATTTTCCTACAATCTGGCCTATGCGATTTTCGGCGGTTTGACGCCTGTCGTTCTGCCTTTGCTGCTGAAGACCAATCCCCTCGCGCCGGCTTATTACGTTGCAGGGATATGCATAGTGGGCATGATGACGGCTTTGTTCGTCCGAGGAAAGAAAGCGGGCTCACAGAACTGATTGCCCCTCGGGGAGCGCAAGTTTCACCTTTAAGCATATTGCCCCGCGCTTCCCGAAAACTGCCATCTATGCCTATGCTCAACAAGCATTGAGCAACTGGCTCGCAGAACAAATCGCCGCGCAGGCTCACCCCATGGCGTATTGCGCAAGCCCCAAGCCGAACGACCAGTTCTCTTTTTCCACCTCGATCAGATTGATGAACACATCCTCCTTTCGGATGCCGGGAGCCTGTGCCAGATTGACGGCAATCGCCGCGAACAGCGCCTTCTTTTGTTCGATGTTCCGTGTGTTGCTGACGGTAATCTGAATGATCACCAACTGACTCGTCCGCTTTATCCCGAGATAGCCGGGGTCGCACTCGAACTCATCGTCGTCATGCTGATGCAGCAAGACGAATTTGTCGTTTTCCGGGACGTTGAAGGTCTCGCGCATCGCCTGGTAGATGCCTGAAACGATGGCCTTTCGATATTCCGTCGAAGTTCCTTTTTTCATTGAAATACGTACTAACGGCATGACGACTCTCCTTGGTTCGCTGTTCTTTGATCGGCGCGGCGATCCGTGAACGATGTGGAAATCATGGCGCATTTCAGTCATTTATGCAATTTATGAAAAAGTATATTTAAGATAAAATAAACTCATTATTGATGCCCGGAGACGAGCGCCATGCCCTTCCTTGATCTGTCCGCCTTGCAGGCATTTATTCTCGTCGCCGAGCTTCGCAGCTTCACCCAGGCTGCGGACGCGCTTGGCTCCACCCAGTCTGCGGTCAGCCTGAAATTGAAAAGACTGGAGACGCAGCTTGCGCGCACTTTGCTCGATCGCACGCCGAGGCTGGTACGACTGTCGGCCGAAGGCGAAAAGTTTTTGCCACTGGCCAGGGACTTGCTGGCCGCCAATGAACGCGCGTTCTGCGTAACCGATGCGCCGTCGCGCCGGCTGGTGCTGGGCATGAGCGAACACGTGGCCGGCCCGGAATTTCCTGCGCTATTGACGCTGCTGGGCGCGCACGATCCGAATTTGTCGATGGAAGTGAAAATAGGCAGCTCTCGCGACTTGTTGAGCCGCTATGACGATGGCGAGATCGATGCAGTCATCGTGCGCAAGGAAGGCCGGCGCAAGGATGGCGAGGTGTTGTTTGAAGACCGCTACGCGTGGTTCGCCGCCATGTCATGGACGCGGGATGCGAACGGGCCGCTACGGTTGCTGTCGGTGACCGATGAGTGCGGCGTACGCGCGCAAGCCGTCAAATCGCTTCAGGCAGCCAAAATCGACTGGGTGGACGCTTTCATCGGCGGCGGCATCGCCGCGACCGCGGCAGCCGTAATGGCCGGACTTGGGGTCGCGCCGCTGGCAGAACGGATAGCGCCGCCAGGCACTCGCGATGTCGGCGCGGCACTCGGATTGCCACGCTTGCCGACTGCGAGCATCATGTTGCATACACGTGTCGCCGATCATCGTACCAAGGGCACGCTGCGGACTTTGGCTGCAGCGTTTCGGGCGAAGTAGGGTTGGCCCATAGCCCTGGCACGTAGGATGGGTAAGCAGAGCGTAACAAGCCAACGCGCCTCGAACACCTTTAATTAAGCATTGGTGGGTTGCACCCACCCTACTTGCTATTCATCCTCCGGGCGGCTTCCTGCCAACGTTAAGTCTTATTTTTCCAGCCGCGAATCCGTCGTTAGCGAAGACTTCGTGCTTCTCTAATAAATGCAGCTTAATCAATACATTTACAAAAGCTTCCAAGGAATTTGGCACCCTCGCGCCATCAAGGTCTTTCTTGTTAACTCCAACCTGTATACCAACAACATCACCAGTGAATATGGCCTGATTGAGCCCGCTCATCGGGCCAGCGTCCCAACCTGCTGCCCTTAGAATCTCTATTAAAGATTCCGCGAACTGTCGGCCTTCTGAATCACCCATAACGGAGAAAACGTCAATTTGTTGGCCTTTGAACGGAGCGAGTGCGGCGATCAATTCTTTCCTCTGATCTGCGCTTAAGCGTCTCGGCGCGACTTGTTCCTTGATTTTCGCGGTTTGTACTTTCGCATCCGCCGATTCCTTTTTAGCTTCTTCGAGCTGAGCCAGAATCAATTGCTTATTTTCGGCGTCAAGTTTTCGCTCCCGCAGTCTGGCAGCCGCATCCTCTTTTTGCCTTACCTCTTCGGCGCGAGATTTCTCTTCAAGCAATGAGTCCTTTCGAGCGCTATACACCAAGCTGATAGTCTCCGTGAGAACAAGTACAGCGAGCACAATTATTCCCGCCACCTCGAACCATGTATGAATCTTCGAGGCCAGCTCAATAGAATTCCATCCTGGCAGAAATGACATCATGCTCCTCGATGTATCAAGATTTTTTCTCGACAAAACTTTTTTCCTGCGACGCCAAAAACTGATACAAAGCGTTGGTGCCTAACTCAATCCGAGTCGCCTCCCAACACTCAACTCCCCGCCACCGTCATACTCTCAATCAAGATCGACCCAGTCTGCTTCGTCCCGCGCACCAGCACATCAGCACCAATCGCCACGATCTGTTGGAAAATGTCCTTCATATTGCCGGCAATCGTGATTTCCTCCACCGGATACTGGATCACACCGTTTTCCACCCAAAAACCGGAAGCGCCGCGTGAATAGTCGCCTGTAACGTAGTTCACGCCCTGTCCCATCAATTCGGTGACGAGCAGGCCTGTGCCGAGCTTTTTCAGCATGGCTTTGAAGTCGTCGGTTTTCTTGGTCAGGCTCGACGTCAACGATAGATTGTGCGAACCGCCGGCATTGCCGGTCGAGCGCATGCCGAGCTTGCGGCCCGAGTAGGTGGAGAGGAAATAGCCTTGCAGCACGCCATCCCTGACTACGTCGCGCTTATGGGTCTTGACGCCTTCGTCATCGAATGGGGCCGAGCCGACTGCGCCGATCACGTGCGGGTCTTCGGTGACCTGGATATGCGATGGGAAGACCGACGTGCCGAGCGAATCGAGCAGGAAGCTCGACTTGCGATAGAGGGCGCCGCCAGATGTGGCTTGCACAAAGCTGCCCAGCAGGCCGGCGGCTTGCGGTGCCTCGAACAGGACGGCGCATTTGCGTGTGTCGAGTTTGCGGCCGTTCAGGCGCGCCAATGCGCGTTCCGCAGCGTAGCGGCCGACCGCTTCCGGTGAAGCCAGATTGCCGGCGTCGCGTTGCGAGGTGTACCAGTCGTCGCGCTGCATCTGCGCACCCTTGCCGGCGATGGGTGACACCGAAATGGTATGGCGCGAATGGGCATAGCCGCCGGAGAAACCCAGCGAATTGGCAGTGACGAAATGCGACTGCTGCGCATAGACGCCGGCGCCCTCGCTGTTGGTCACGCGCTTGTCGACGGCAAATGCTGCCGCTTCGCAACGCAAAGCCAGTTCGACCGCCTGTTCGGCAGTGATCAGCCATGGATAGCATAGCCCCAAGTCCTGAGGATGCATTTCCAGCATGTCGGCCTCGGGCAGGCCGGCGCAATCATCGATTGAGGTGAAACGGGCAATGTTGTAGGCGGCGTCAACTGTGGCTTCGAGTGATTGGCGCGAAAAGTCCGACGTGCTGGCGTCACCGCGCCGCACCTGGCCAAGCTCGCCAAGATAGATGGTAACGCCCATGCCCTTGTCTTTGTTTTGCTCTATGGTATCGATCTTGCCCTTGCGCACGCCGACGGACAAACCCTGCCCCTCATTGATTTCGACCAGCGCCTGGGTGGCGCCTTTTTCTTGTGCATATCGCAACACGTCTTGGGCGATTTGCTGGAATTGCTCTTTGGTATGGGTAAAGACGGCTTCGCTCATGGGTTGGATTTATTCGAATATCATATAAAACGGTTATGATATCAGTCGTTTACCAAATGGTTTTATCTATATCATCATGCCAAATCCCAATCGGGGCTCTTGCGGCTTTCAATCCACCGAGTTTGAGCAAGAATACGACCGCCCTTCCAAATCGCAACTCAAGCGTGAAATGACTGCCTTGCAGAAGCTTGGCGAAGATCTCGTGGCAGAGCCGCGCGACCGCGTCAAGCGCGTGCCGATGCCGGAAGATGTGCGCGATGCGATTCTGGAATGCCAGCAGATCAAGGACCACGAAGGACGCCGCCGCCAGATGCAATATGTCGGCAAAAAAATGCGTTCGCTCGACCCGGACGAGCTTGCCGCGATCCAACGCACGCTCGACAGCTGGAAAGGTTTATCCAAGGCCGATACGGCGACCATGCACGCGTTGGAAAAAAAACGCGAGAAGCTGCTCGCCAACGACCAGGCATTGACCGATTTATTGGCCTTGCATCCTGAACTCGATGCCCAGCATCTGCGTGCCTTGATCCGCAATGCGCGCAAGGAGCAGGCGGAAAACAAGCCGCCCAAGGCTTACCGCGAAATATTCCAGATTCTCAAGGAAATCGACAAGATCGACAACCAAAGCCAGAATGCGCAAGACGGGGACGAGGATGACGAGCCGGCAGACTGACCGCAACACGCTGCTGGTTGGCCTGGTTTCGATTTCCGACCGTGCATCAAGTGGCGTCTATGAGGACCAGGGTTTGCCGGCACTGCGCGAATGGTTCGGCGCGGCCTTGTCCACGCCGTGGGAGATGGAAACCCGCCTGATTCCGGACGAACGCGCTGCGATTGAAAAAGCATTGATCGAATTGGTGGACGAAGCCGGTTGCGACCTGGTCTTGACGACCGGCGGTACCGGCCCCGCGCGGCGCGATGTAACGCCGGAAGCCACTCTGGCCGTGGCGACCAAGGAAATGCCGGGATTCGGCGAGCAAATGCGCCAGATCAGTCTGAAGTTTGTGCCCACCGCGATCCTCTCGCGCCAGGTTGCCGTCATTCGCGAAACAACTGACCATGCCGCCCTGATCATGAATCTGCCGGGGCAACCCAAATCGATCAAGGAAACTTTGGAAGGCTTGAAAGATAGCGACGGCAAGCAACTCGTGCCGGGCATCTTCGCCGCAGTTCCGTATTGCATCGATTTGATCGGTGGCCCTTACATTGAAACGGTCGAAACGGTTTGCAAGGCTTTCCGCCCCAAATCGGCCGTGCGTAGCAAATAATCACAAGCAACCATCTCATTGACGAAGCCCATGACCAAGCACCTCGCCACGATACAGATCGATACCGCTCCCGATACCAGCGCCAGCGTCATCTGGATGCATGGGCTGGGTGCCGATGCCAGCGATTTCGCCAGCATGCCACAACAGCTCGATCTGGACGGCTGCCCGGGCATTCGCTTCATTTTCCCGAACGCGCCGACCATGCCGGTCACGATCAACAACGGCTACGTCATGCGTGCCTGGTACGACATACTCGGTACCGATATCGTGCGCCGGGAAGACGAGGCAGGCTTGCGCGCTTCGCAGCGTTTGATTGAAGACTTGATCGCCGGAGAACGGGCACGTGGCATTGCTGCCGATCACATCGTCCTGGCCGGTTTCTCGCAAGGCTGCGCGATGGCGCTACAGACTGGCTTGCGCTACCCGGAAAAACTCGCTGGTTTGATGTGTCTTTCCGGCTACGTACCGTTGAATACTGCTGTCGCCGCGGAACGCAGCGCCGCCAACCAGGACACACCGATTTTCATGGTGCATGGCCGCTCCGATCCCGTGATTCCAATCCAGCGTGCAATCGATTCACGCAATCTGCTGCAAGGCCTCGATTACAAAATCGAGTGGCACGACTACGCCATGCCGCATTCGGTCTGTCCTGAAGAGGTCGAACATATCGGCGTCTGGCTGCGCGGGATTTTTGCCTGATTCAAATTCGCCGGTCAGGTTATCGCGGATATGCGGGCGCCAGAGATTGGCGCAGGAATATCCTTAACGTCCGGCAAGATTTCCCAGCGAAATGCGGAATGAATTTCGCTGGGATATTCGTCGTGCTTACCTCAAAGTAGTCTCCCCCACTTTGATCGGTTCCTCAATTCCGATGCAATCGCAAAAATAACAAAAATCACCCGGTTTTTTGTTGCGACTTGTCGAATTTTCAAGTAAAAGATGAGCTTCGCGGAATGTAAAGCGGATGCCCCTGCCGTATCTTTTCCGGCACGGAACGTCAGGGAACGCCTGCGAGGCGCTGACCCCGCGCCTCAATATTCCTTATTTTCACCACGATCTGGGAGGAATGACATGCGGTCTCGTATCACGTTCAGCTTGGCATCTCACGCAGCTATCATCATGCGCAGCATTGAAATCGGCAGGAAAATGCGTCGGCTCGCCGCCGTCCTTGGCGCCATGTTTTTCGCCTGCTCGCAACCTGCGACAGCTACCGTACTTCCCGCCGGCTTTTCCATCGGCTCGGCCAACGTCGCCATCGCCGACCCGGCCGTGCCGCGGCCGAGCACGCAACCATGCAACGTTGCGTTGTTCACCAATCAGGCGTTCGCCGATTTCAACAGCCACAGCTTCAACTACACGCCACCTGCATCCTGCCCCGGCCCGTGGTCCAAAGTTGTGCTTGAAGTCGACCTGTCGATCAACGCCGGGCGGCAGTACGACAGAACCGCCCACATCTGGCTGGGCGGCGTCAACATCTATACCGGCACGACGGCGGAGCCTTCGGCCAGTGTGGCGCGCAGCTGGCATGTCGAGCGCGATATTACCGATTATTCGGCACTGTTCAGGTCAGCGCAGCAAGG
>DATBQE010000074.1:0-16917 GCA_036561005.1 Burkholderiaceae bacterium
GGGGGGGGGGGTGGTGGTGGGGTTGGTGGCGGAGGCGTCGTGCCGCCAACGATTGCATGCGAGATGTTGCAAGCGTTGGTATCGTTCGACCAGGTACTTTGCATTGCAAAGGTGCCTGTTCCCATCACGACGTTTTGCGAAGCAGCTTGCGTTCCTGTGCTGATCCATGCGCACTCGTCGCCGTTTTCCTGGCCGTTGTACGTGCCGCCGGTGTTGTTGGTCCATCCGCCTGCAGGGTTTTGGTCGGTTACTGTTTCAGCATATTCATGGCCTTCAACGATGGAGAAACCATCGAGATTGCCGGCTGAACCGCTGTTGACGAAGCCCGCACCGCAGCTGCTGCCTGCATCGTAGACGTAAGGCATGTTGGTGAAGGCGATATCGCCATAAGGCGAGCTCACGCCGGCGTCGGTGTTGTAGTCATGCCATGCGCAGAAATTGCCGCTTGATGTGTTGAAGCCGTCCGGAGTAGTTCCGTGTGGCGACAGGATGACATATTGCGCATAGCGATTCGACGCAGCCGTCGTATTGCCGAAGTGCGCAGCAGCCTTGATGGCTTCCGACGCCAATTGTCCGGCCGTTGCCGACGAAGGAGACGAGACCGAGTTGTCGTACCAGATGCCGGCAAACGCGCCGCCGGTTGGGTAACCGATGTGCGGAGCGCCGCTTGGGCAGGAGGTCGCGCCCGATGCTACGAGTGGGCCGTCGCAATATTGGGTCATGGTGCCTGACCACAATTCGCCGCCGGTGCCCAGGCCCTTGAACAGGGATTCAAGGTAAGGTACAGCACCGACAGAGTCACCGCTCAGGGTCATGTTGCCTGCAGAGTTTGTGCCGGCAGTACCCCATTGGCTACCGTAGACGACCAGGTAGACCTTTGGTGTGCCGCTTGTGACGCCGATGCCGTCAATGCCGCCGCCATAGCTCAGCGTTTCAGGTCCGGTGGTGAGGGGCGTAATACGGGCGTTGGACGTGACCCACGCCTTCATTTTCGCGTGTGCTTCGCGTGTGGGAACAACACCGTGACGATAACTATGTCCGGCTGCTGGCGAGAATGGGTTTGCAACCTTTTCTACGCCCATCGTGTCTGCGGCGACGGCGGTGACTGAAATCAGTCCTGCCATGCCCGCTAGCGCAAGCGAAACTGCCTGCACCATCGATTTTTGTCTTAAATTCTTCACGTAATATTTCTCCAGAATATGGTTCTTATAAGATGAATTACCGGTCCGATCAATCCGTTCCCGATATTTTTCCGAGAACTTTTCAATCTTGGTTTTGCATTTCCTTCCTTTACTTGCGGTGAATAAAATCCTTGTGCGCAAACACAAGGGGCCTGCTACAAAAATCGGAGAGAACAGACGCGCCGCTCCCTGCCGACCGGCTATCAGTGCGCGTTGCAAAACAACGGGCAAAGAAATGCCGTCAACGATTCATGCAATCGTTTCGATTGCCTGAATTGAAGTGCTGAATTAATTAGAAAAGTGCTAGATCAGAAGGCTGGGCGATCGTAAATTGGCGTCGCAATTTGCTATGGAATGACCGGCAGGCATGCCGGTGTGCGCTAGGCGCGAGAAAGCGAAAGACTGGTACGACAGGAAGCAGCTGGTGCGTGACTTCATGTGACTCTCCGTGTGGAAATCTTCCTTATATGCCGTCATTCAGATTTTTGATCTGCGCGGCGTTTTATAGACGTGAAAAACTGTTGGCAATTAATCACGGTGAGCTGAGTGTAGACTGATATTTCGCGATGTTCAACTGTCAGTCTTGTCAGGTTGGCGAATCCTGAGCGTTAGGCACACATTATTTGATGAAGCGCGGCAATACTTTCTGAATATTTGATAGACATTTCTCTGTTTTTCCATCAAAAAGACAAGTCAAAGGCCGTCGTAACAATGTTCTGAATTCTTGTGTTGATTTTTGCGTGGGTCCAACAACGGCGCATAGTCGCATACAAAAACAACACGCATTTGCGCTGCCCGCCATCGGCGCGTGGCTCATTCGAAAATTACCGAGTCGGCCAACGCGAGTAAGTGAGCGGCAGAGATGAACAAGGTTTCTAATGCGGAGCTGGTCAATACAGTTCGCTGCAGCGACTGCAATTCCTTTCTCAATCTTGGCGCCGGAGAAACCGGGTGCCTACAACGTCAATGTCAATGTCAATGTGGGTTTCTATACTTAGGTGATGGGTTTGGGTGGCACGCCGGATTTGACCACGATTACCGGTACGGTGCAAACCGACGCAGGCTAGGCATCGGGCAGCGCAACGCAAAACTTCTGGCGCTCTGCCGAGAAGCTGACCGTGGCGCCGTCCAGCGGTACAAGCATGTGGGCGGTGTCGCAAGCTTCGCCGATGCGGCGCGTGCATATTTAGGGTAGCCTGGTATTGTTTGACAACAGCGGTTGGGCAAACCCATGGTCGAGCGGCGGGTTTCTCGGCGATTCGCTAATCGATAATCTGGTCAAATCCGGCACGCAGCAGCAATGGCTGTCGCGCAATTCTCAGTGGGGTAGTTGGACCGGTTCGAACTGGGATATGGTCTTCGTCGGCGACAACAATGCGCCGGCATCGAGTTTTCCACCTCCGCCCAATACCGCGATCAGTCAGACACCGCTGGTACGCGAGAAGTCTTTCCTGCAAGTCGACGGCGGCGGCAATTACAGCGTATGCCTCCCGGCGTTGCGTACCAGCAGTTAGGGGACGAACTGGCAAAGCGGTAGCGCGGCAGGCACGTCGATTTCCCGAGCCAGTTCTATGTTGCGCAATCGTCCACTGATACGGCTGCGACGATCAATGCGGCATTGACGGCCGGCAAACACCTGCTGATCAGAAATCGACGCTCGTGAAGTAGTATTTTCATTTGCAATCAACGGCCCGCCTGCGGTTTTGGCGGGCCGTTTCATTCTATTCCAGCGAACAGATCGCTCACGAAATCGACAAACGCGCGTACCTTCGGCGACAAATGCCGGTTCTGCGGATAGACGACATAGACGGGCGGCCCGGCGCTTGACCAATCTTCCAGAATCGGCACCAGTTGCCCCGCCTGTATCGGCGGATTGAGTGAAGACGACAATAACTGCACGATTCCTGCACCGGTTATGGCGGCATGAATTAGCGACTCTGCATGGTTGATGGCAATGCTTGCCTGCGGGATGAAGGTAAATTCGTCTTCTCCCTTGTGAAACGACCAGGGCACAATTTCGCGCGAGTTTGGCTGGATGAAGCCCAGGCAGGGAAATGCAGGCAAGTCGCAAGGCGCAGCCGGCTTGCCATGTTGGCGCAGGAAAGACGGCGCTGCGCAGCATAGGGAGCGCGATTGGTAGATCAGCCGCGCCACCATGTTGGAGTCTTTCAGCTCCCCCATGCGGATGACGACGTCGGCGCGTTCGTCGACGATGTCGAGGTCGCGGTCGGTCACATGCACGCGCAGCGACACTTCCGGATAAAGCGCGGCGAAACGCGGAAGGGCCGGGGCGATATAGATGCGCCCGATGGCGGTCGGTATGTCGATGCGCAAGATCCCCTTGGGTTTAAGCCGCGCACCTTGCAAAGCATCTTCCAGCTCGGTCATTTCGCCGATCAGCCGCTGCGCCCGCTCATAACAACTGCGTCCATCGTCGGTCAGCGACAGGCGGCGCGTGGTGCGGTTGAGCAGGCGCACACCGAAATGACTCTCCAGTGCAGCAATGTGGTTGGTAATCGAGGCGTTCGACAGATGCAACTGGTCTGCCGCTCGACTGAAGCTGTTGAGCTCGACGACGCGGCAAAACACATGCAGCGATTCAAGGCGATCCATATTATTTAATATTAATGAATAATATTTTTAATTTTCCTCTATTTTTCTTATATTTACAAAAGATCATAATGTGAATGCCAAATTGGTGCGCAAACCAGTTTGGTGTAACAATGACAATGTGCGCATGCTTGCAGGCATGGGCGCACTCACACAGACTGGAGCCGAACCATGCCCGCCCACACCAAGTCGAGCGATACAACAGCACTGCGTTATCTTTCCGGCTTTGGCGCCGAACTGGCGACCGAAGCTTTGCCGGGCGCCTTGCCGCATGGCCGCAATTCGCCGCAGAAGGTGCCTTACGGGCTCTACGCCGAGCAGATATCGGGTACCGCCTTCACTGCACCACGCCACGTCAATCGCCGTTCTTGGCTGTATCGCATACGCCCTGGTGCCATGCACGGTTCGTTCCGCGCCATCGAAAAAGGTTTGCTGCGCTCCGCGCCGTTCGACAGCGCCAATGTCTCACCCAACCAGCTGCGCTGGAGCCCGCTGCCGATGCCGACCGCGCCAACCGACTTCATCGCCGGTCTGGTCACGATAGCCGGTAATGGCGACCTCGGCGCGCAGGCAGGTATTGCAATCCACCTGTATGCCGCCAACCGTTCCATGGACGGGCGCTTCTTCTACAACGCTGACGGCGAGTTGTTGGTATTGCCGCAAGAAGGCGCATTGCGGGTGAAGACCGAGATGGGTGTGCTCGACGTGAAGCCCGGTGAAATGGTCGTCCTGCCGCGCGGCGTGCGCTTTGCCGTGGAATTGCTCGAAGGCACAGCGCGCGGCTACGTTTGCGAGAACTACGGCGCCACCTTGCGCCTGCCGGAACTTGGCCCGATAGGCTCGAACGGCCTGGCCAATGCGCGCGATTTCCTCACGCCGGTGGCCGCCTTTGAAGACCGCGAAGGTAACTTCGAATTGGTAGCCAAGTTTGGTGGTCAGTTATGGGCGGCCGACATCGGCCATTCGCCACTCGACGTGGTGGCATGGCACGGCAATTTTGCACCGTACAAATACGAACTGGCATTGTTCAATACCATCAATACGGTGAGCTTCGATCATCCCGACCCTTCCATTTTTACGGTACTCACTTCGCCTTCGGACACGGCCGGCACGGCCAACGTGGATTTCGTGATTTTCCCGCCGCGCTGGATGGTGGCGGAAGATACCTTCCGTCCGCCCTGGTTTCACCGCAACATCATGAGCGAATACATGGGTCTGATCCACGGCGCCTACGATGCCAAGGCCGAAGGTTTCGTACCGGGCGGCAGCAGCCTGCATAACTGCATGTCGGGCCATGGACCCGACGCCACAACGTTCGAGCGCGCCAGCGAAGTGCAGCTTGCCCCGCATCGCATCGACAACACGCTGGCTTTCATGTTCGAAAGCCGTTATGTGATCAATCCCACTGTGCACGCCATGGCGATGCCGGAATTGCAGAAAAATTATCAGGAATGCTGGCAAGGCTTGAAGAAGAACTTCACCGGCCGCCCATAAAACAGATGCAACAAAAAGGACAATTCATGCATGCCAACGACCCGTCACTGAAGTCATTTATCGCCGTCACGCCGGAATCGCATTTTCCGATCCAGAACCTGCCGTTCGGCATATTCAGTACTGAAGCCAATCCGCAGAGGCGGGCCGGCGTTGCCATCGGCGGCTATGTACTCGATTTGTCGCTGCTGGAGCAGGGCGGTTTGCTCAAGCCCGCCTCTGTACCCGTGTTCGATCAACCAAACCTCAATGCCTTCATTGCGCTCGGCCAACGGGCCTGGCGCGACAATCGACTGGCCATCAGTCTGCTGCTGCGAGCCGATAATCCGACCCTGCGCGACGACGCCGCATTGCGCGGTAAAGCCTTGATCCCGATGGCGCAGGTAACGATGCATTTGCCGGTGCAGATTCCGGGTTATACGGATTTTTATTCATCCAGGGAACACGCCACCAATGTCGGCTTGATGTTCCGCGACCCAAAGAATGCCTTGCTGCCGAACTGGCTGCACATTCCCATTGGCTACAATGGCCGCGCAAGTTCAGTCGTCGTCAGCGGCACGCCGGTGCGCCGCCCATGTGGGCAAATCAAACCACCCGACGCCGAGGCGCCGATATTCGGTGCGTGCCGCAAGCTCGACTTCGAGCTTGAAACGGCGTTCATTGTCGGTCAGGGCAATGCGCTTGGCGATGTGATCCCGGTTGACGCCGCGCCGTCGCATATCTTCGGCATGGTGTTGTTGAACGACTGGAGCGCGCGCGATCTGCAGCAATGGGAATACGTGCCGCTCGGCCCCTTCAACAGCAAAACCTTTGCCACTTCGATTTCTCCATGGATCGTCACGATGGAGGCCTTGCAACCGTTCCAGGTCGAGAGCCCAAAGCAGGAGCCACTGCCCTTGCCTTACCTGCAGCAGCAGGGAAAAAACGGCCTCGATATCAGTCTGGAGGTAAGCCTGCGCCCCGCAATTGCGAAGCACGCGACTACCATCTGCCGCACCAATTTCAAGGGCATGTACTGGACCATGGCGCAGCAGTTGGCGCACCACACGGTGTCGGGCTGCAATACGCAGATCGGCGATCTGATGGGGTCCGGCACAGTCAGCGGACCGGCACCCGATTCGTTCGGCAGTTTGCTCGAATTGACCTGGAACGGGCAAAAGCCACTAGCCATTACGGAAGGTGGAGAGCGCAGTTTCCTGTTCGATGGTGACGAGGTGACGATGACAGGCTGGTGCCAGGCCAACGGCTACCGCGTCGGATTCGGTACGGTTACCGGCACAATCCTGCCCGCAAAGCCCTAGTTGCACGGGTTGCTGCCAAATTTGCTGTTCACATTGCCGATGTTGTGTGCATCGTGGAAAGATGCGGCAGCGCTGGCCGCTAGCGGTCGCGCCCAAGCGATGCTATGCGGCATGTGCAGCTAAGCAAATCTTCCGGCCAACGAAAATGCTGCAAACCGGCTGAGTAAAGCGGCCGGAGAAATTTCATGCGGGCAGGCATTCGATCCTCCCGTTATGGCCAAGCAAAAAAATGCCTCCAAAAATGTTGGAGGCATTTTCTATTTTATCTTGACCAATGCGCGGAGCGGCATTGGCCCTGATTGCGAAACGAGGAATTACTTGACGACAGCCTTGGCCTTGAGACCGGCCAGGAAGTCTTCCATGTCCTTTTGCTTGAGCATTTCGGTCAGGCGTGGCTTGACTTCGTCGAGTGTCGGCACCTTGGCCGGACGGGAATCTTCCAGCTTGATGACGTGCCAGCCGAACTGAGTCTGAACTGGGGTTTCAGTCATTTGACCCTTGTTAAGCTTGACCATCGCATCGGAGAACGGCTTGACATAACCTTCAGGCGCGGACCAGCCCAGATCGCCGCCGCTTTCCTTGGCGCCCGGTTCTTTGGACTTTTCCTTGGCCAGATCTTCGAATTTTGCGCCGTTCTTCAGCTTGACGATGATGGCCTTGGCTTCGTCTTCAGTCTCGACCAGAATGTGGCGTGCATGGTATTCCTTTTGACCGGCTGCCTGCGCCTTGATCTTGTCGTACTCGGCGTTGACGTCGGCATCCTTGATCGATACGGTCTTCAGGTGTTCCTGAACCAATGCCTGGGCCAGCAACTGTTCACGGATGAAGGCCAGTTTTTCCTTGAATTCGTCGCCCTTGGAGAGGCCTTTCTTGTCGGCTTCCTGACTCAGGATTTCCAGCTCGACCAATTTGTCCTTGATTTGCTTGCGCAGTTCAGGCGTATCCTTCTGTCCGCGGGCTTCGATATCTTTCAGCAGCGAGTCAACGCGTGCCGACGGGATAGGCTTGCCGTTAACGACGGCAACATTTTGCGCCATGACAGGCAGTGCAGCGGCAGCAAGAAGCAGCACCAGCAGACGAGCAGGTTTAAAAGTCATTATTTCTTCCCAAGGAAAGTTTGTGTTGCTATTTGGTTAATAAATTAATTCTGGATTTGAAGCTCATTTTTTGTGACATGCGGCCGCAGCCGAATCTTCATTTCTCGACTTCCGAGGGTGCCAGAGCGTTGATCGCCAGGGCATGAATATTCGTGTGCATCATGTCAAGCAAAGAATGATACACCAGCCTATGCCTTGCGACGCGATTTTGCCCTTCAAAAAGGGCCGAAACGAGCTTCAGGCGGTAGTGCCCGCCTCCTGATGCTGCCCCCGCATGTCCCGCATGGGCAGCCGATTCGTCCTCCAGTAGACAGATATCCGGGGAAAAAGTTGCATTCAGGCGAGAACGAATTTCATCCATAACGGGATTGGCGGCATGTTCGCTCATTTGGGTTCTTCCATGTAGCGCGAAAGGTAAATGCTCTGTAACAGAATAAAGACAAAATTGATGCCCAGACTCATCAACTTGAAGTTGACCCATGCGCCGGTATTGTCTTTGTAGAGGACGAACGCCACAAGCAGGTTGGCCACACCCATGCAAATGAAGAACACGATCCAGGCGAGATTGAGCTTGCCCCAAATGCGCTCGGGCAAGGTGATCTGCCCCCCCATCAAGGTTTGCAGGGCATTGACTTTGAATAGCGGTTTGCTTGCCGCCAGCGCCGTAGCGAAACACCAGTAAAGCGCAGTCGGTTTGATCTTGATGAAGTTGTCATTGTTAAAGTAGATCGTCAAGCCGCCGAATAAAACAATCACGATGAGGCTTATCCAAAGGCCAACGCCAACTTTTTTGCGCCGCAGCAGGTAATAGCTGACGATGCCGATCGTGACAACGATAGCGGACGCCGTGGCCAGCATCATCGGGCCCTGGTTGCCGGAGACCACGCCATTCGACATGAATGTTGACAGATATTGGTTCGCGAGGCTGTTGGCGGTGTCGGGGTGGCCTTCACCCAGCCAGTAAATGGCAAAAAACAGGATCACCGGAAAAATTTCGAACAATAACTTCATGTGGGCGTACGGCTTTCTTGACGGGAATGCGATTGGGAAACTGAAAAAGACGGCATCAGGCCGGCGAGAATTTGAGGGATGCCGAGTTGATGCAATACCGCAGCCCGGTTGGAGGCGGACCGTCGGGAAAAACGTGGCCCAGATGGGCATCGCACAAATTGCAAATGATTTCGGTGCGGATCATGCCGTGCGTGCGGTCAGTCAATTCCCGCACGTTCTCCGGGTTCAAGGCCTTGAAGTAGCTGGGCCAGCCGCAGCCGGAGTCGAACTTGGCGTCCGATTCGAAAAGCGGGGTGTTGCAGCAGACACAGGTATAGATGCCGTGCTCGTGGTGGTCCCAATAGCGTCCGGTAAAGGCGCGCTCGGTGGCGGCATGCCGCGTGACTTGGTATTCGAGCGGGTCGAGCTGGTCGCGCCACTCCTGGTCGGTCTTGCTGATCTTGTCTGTCATGATGAACAACTCACTTCAAGTGAACTGGCCCAATCGGGAGGTTGGGCCGCATAATGCGCATTTTCCGGCTGTTCGTCAAAGGGTTTCTCCAAAACGGATAACAGCCGGGTAATTTCGGAAAAGTCCTTATTTTGCGCCTTTTCGATGGCGGATTGGGCCAGATAGTTCCGCAATACATATTTCGGATTGACTGCGTGCATGGCCGTTCTTCGCGCGCTATCGTTACTGGATTCCTGACGCAGGCGCGCACGGTATTGGTCCAGCCAGGCGTCACATGCGGCGCGGTCAATGAATAGATCGCGCACGCCGGTGTTGCTTGATACCTCATCGATTTCCAGATTGCCGAGATGGCGGAAGAACAAGGTGAAGTCGGCATGGTTGGTCTGCAGCAGTGTGAACATGGCGTCAATGAGCGCTTCGTCTTCATCCTGTGTCGTACGCAATCCTAGCTTGGCGTGTAATAGCCGGTCCAGGCTCCCGGCGAATTCCGGCTTGTAGCAGGTCAGCGCCTCATGTACCTCCTCAACCTCGCCGATCAACGGCAGCATTGCCTGTCCCAAGGCATAGCAATTCCAATGGCCGATTTGCGGCTGCATGGCGTAGGAATAACGGCCGTTATTGTCGCTGTGATTGCAGATATGTTGGGCATCGAAGTCATCCATGAAGCCGAACGGGCCGTAGTCGAGTGTCAAGCCGAGGATGGACATGTTATCGGTGTTCATCACGCCATGCATGAAACCGACCGACTGCCATTGCGCCATCAGTTGTGCCGTGCGGCGCGTGACCTCGGCGAGCAGTTCCCGGTATGGGGCCGCAGCGGCACGCAAATGGGGATAGAAGTTGTCGATGACGTGGTCGGCCAACGTCTTCAATTCGTCGTGCCGTTCATTGTAAAACCAATGTTCGAACGAGCCGAAACGTACAAAGCTGGGCGCCATCCGCGTGGCGACCGCTGCCGATTCTGGCGTTTCGCGCATCACGAAATGATCAGAGCCGGTCACGCACAATGCGCGCGACGTGGGAATGCCCAGCGCTGCCATCGCTTCCGAGCAAAGAAACTCGCGGATCGAGGAACGCAATACGGCGCGCCCGTCACCCATGCGGGAATACGGTGTCATGCCGGCGCCCTTGAGCTGCAATTCCATCTTGCCGGAAGGCAGGGATGGCGTCGCTACGTCGCCGAGCAAGATGGCGCGGCCATCGCCCAACTGGCCGGCCCACACGCCGAACTGATGCCCGGAATAGACGGCAGAGAGGGGCTTGGATCCGCTCGCAATCCGGTTGCCGGTGAAAACTTCGACGAATTGCGCATTTTCAGGCGCGCGCGGATCAAGCTGGATCAGCTCCGCTGCGGCGGCTGAAAATCCGACCAGATAGGGTTCGGGTAAAGGGGTCGGGCGCAATTCCGTATAAAAAGCGGGCGGCAACTCGGCAAATCGATTGCCGAATTCGAGCGCTTCGAGTGTGAGCAGATGTTGCGGTAATGCAGCGTTCACGTGTTTTCCTTGAATAGGCTTGAATCCGTTCGACCGGGCCCGGCTGAACTTTGATCCGGCGCGCGCCGGTCGGGATACGCCATGCGCGTCAACAACGCCGGCTTTTCGATGAACACGCGACCGTAGTGCGTCTGCACCAGGCCATCCTGTTCCCAAAGGCGCAGCATCTTGGCAATGCTCTGGCGCGATTTGCCGAGCAGATGGCCGAGCTCTTCCTGCGTCAATGGCACTTCGCGCCCGCGCGGAATTGTGGCGGCATTCATGGCCGATGGTTCCAGTTGAGCCAACTCCAGCAGGCGGCGCGCGAGGCGCTGCGAAAGCGGGGCCACCGCCGCTTCCTCGACCAGGTCGAAGGTCGCGCGCAGGCGTAAGGCAAGCATACGAGCGAAGCGTTCGTAGATAACCGGGTAACGCGCCAGCAGACGCTTGAAGTCGTTTTTGGCGTGAAACAGCAAAGTCGTGGCGCCGATTGCATGCCCGTCGTGGGTGCGCGGCAAGCCATCGAAGATGGAAATTTCGCCAAACCAGTTGGGGGCTTCCATCACCGCAATGGTCGTCGCATGTCCGTCCGCTGTGGTGCGCGAGAAGCGCACTGCACCGTGCGCAATCGTATAGAAGCCGTCACAGCCATCGCCACGTGCATGCAGCAGCGCACCGTCTTCCACGGTCTTGATCGACGCGCAGGCGGATGCTTCCGCCACGATGTCGTCGGGCATGTCTGTCAGCCAGGATTCGCGCAGGAGGGCGGATTTATCGATGTCGGGCTTGCCGGGGGTGTTCATGCAAATGTTAAAAAGTTGACAGTTTGGGCACGCCGATCTGGTGATACTGAATCGCTAAATGATTTCGGGCATCAGTAAAATCGTAGCGAGCGGCCCAAGGTCGCGCCGAAAAGCGCATCCATAGGAAAGCACGGCTTGACAGGGAATTCGGACGACATTGCCGTCCGCCTGCCAAGCGGTGCCTGCATACTAGCAGGCACTCCCGGCTTCCGCCGGCGCGAGATTGGGCTGCGCAGTCGATTTTAATGATGCCCTCTATTTTGACAGAGAAGCGGAGATTGCATATGGCAGAGCACGAAATGGTCAACATTCCTTCCCGGCAGGGCAAGGTTTCGGACGAAGAATGGCGCACCCGCGTCGATCTCGCGGCTTGCTACCGGCTGGTGGCGGACTTCGGGTGGAGCGACCTGGTTTTCACCCACATAACCGCGCGCGTGCCGGGCACTGAACATCAATTCCTGATCAACCCCTACGGCATGATGTTCGATGAGATCACTGCCTCTTCGCTGGTGAAGATCGATTTGCACGGAAACAAACTCGACGACAGCCCGTTTCCGGTCAATCCGGCCGGCTTCACGATTCACTCTGCCATTCATGCCGTGCGGCACGACGCGCAATGTGTTTTGCACGTTCATAGCTTGAACGGTGTTGCAGTTTCGGCGCAAGCCAAAGGTGTGCAGCCGCTTTCGCAACAATCGATTTTCGTTTTGTCGAGTCTGGCATATCATGACTATGAAGGTGTGGCGTTAAACGACGCAGAAAAGCCGCGTCTCGTGGCCGACATGGGCGACAACACTTATCTGATGTTGCGGAATCACGGTTTGCTGACGGTGGGCAAGACTATCGCAGATGCCTTTCTCAACATGTATGTGTTCGAGGCGGCCTGCACCATCCAGGTGCGCGCGCAAGCAGGCGGTGGAGATTTGATCCACATTCCGCCGGCAATCATCAGCGGTGCGCAACAGCAGGCGAGGGCAGTGACGAAGTCGTTGGGCGGCATGCTGGCATGGCCGGGATTGTTGCGCAGGCTGGAAAGGAAGGACCCGTCCTATCGAACCTGATCATGCGCCGTCACGCGCATCGCGCGTATAGCACGAACATCGTCGGCAAAGGAGAATTTCGTCAACGTGAACAACATTGACGCAGTGCAGCATCGAAAGTCGTTGACGATTAAAGCACGGTCGTACAAAAATCGACCTCGGTATAAATCAGCGCCATAAGCCGCAAAGAGCCGATAATTTTGCCTAGAGCTCGCGGTGCGTTTGAAAGACAGGAGACTGAATGTCGCAGTATCAGCAGAGCCCCTTGATGGGGCAAATGATGAGCGAGCCTTTGCTCATCTCAAGCATTATCCGTCATGCCGACCGCCAGTTCGGGAAGAATGAAATCGTGTCGCGGCGGCTGGAAGGCGATATACACCGTTATACCTACCGCGACTGCCACAAGCGCGCCCGCCAAATGGCCAATGCCCTGAAAAAACTCGGGGTGAAGATGGGGGATCGGGTTGCGACGCTGGCATGGAACGGCTACCGGCACATGGAACTCTACTATGCCGTTTCCGGCTCCGGCGCCGTACTGCATACTATCAATCCACGACTGTTCGGCGAACAGATTGCCTATATTGCGAATCATGCCGAGGATCAGTATCTGTTCTTCGACATGACTTTTCTTGCCGGCGCGGAGACATTTTCCGCACACTGCACGACCATCAAGGGTTATGTGATGATGTGTGGGCGCGAGCACATGCCCAAGGACTCTCCAATCAAGAACCTGATGTGTTACGAGGATCTGATCGAAGGCCATTCAGACGATTTCGAGTGGCCGATCTTCGATGAAAACTCCGCGTCCAGTCTTTGCTACACATCGGGCACGACCGGTAACCCAAAGGGCGCGTTGTATTCGCATCGTTCCACCGTGCTGCACTCGCTGGCTTCGGCCATGCCCGACGCGTTGAATGTCTCGGCGCGCGACGTGGTACTGCCGGTGGTGCCGATGTTCCACGTCAACGCATGGGGCCTGCCTTATTCTGTGCCGCTGACCGGCGCGAAGATGGTGTTTCCCGGCGCGGCGCTGGACGGGAAATCGGTCTATGAATTGTTCGAGAATGAAAAGGTCACGTTCTCGGCCGGTGTGCCGACCGTTTGGCTCGGCTTGCTCAATTATGTCGGTCAGAACAACCTGAAGTTCTCCACCTTCAAGCGCACCGTGATCGGTGGCTCCGCCTGTCCGCCTGCGATGATGAAGACCCTGCGCCACCAATACGGTGTGGAAGTGGTGCATGCCTGGGGCATGACGGAAATGTCTCCGCTTGGCACGGCCTGCACGCTGCAAGCACATCATTTGGATTTGCCGGAAGAAAAGCAGCAGGCGATTCTGGAAAAGCAGGGCCATGCGATCTTTGGCGTAGAACTGAAGATTGTCGACGATGCCGGCCGCGAATTGCCTTGGGACGGCAAGACCTACGGTAATCTACTCGTGCGCGGTCCCTGGGTGGTTAGCGGCTATTTCAAGAACGAGGGCGGCAACGTGCTGCAAGACGGTTGGTTCCCGACCGGCGACGTCGCGATCATCGATCCGGATGGCTATATGCAAATCACCGACCGCAGCAAGGACGTGATCAAGTCCGGCGGCGAATGGATCGGCACGATAGACCTGGAAAATATTGCGATGGCGCATCCGGCAGTGCTGCAGGCGGCATGTATCGGCGTCGCCCACCCGAAGTGGGATGAACGGCCCTTGCTGGTTGTAGTCAAGCGCCCCGGCGCGGAAGTGACGAAGGAAGAGTTATTGGCGTTTTACGAAGGCAAGATCGCCAAGTGGTGGACGCCTGACGATGTCAGGTTTGTGGACGCGCTGCCGATAGGCGCAACCGGCAAGGTATTGAAGACCAAGATTCGCGAACAATTCAAGGAGTATGTATTGCCGACCGCGTGATGTGCCGATGTAAAGGCACATCAATATCCAGAAATTTCGTTGATAAATATAAAGAGAGACATATGAACATGCCATTTCGCCCACTGCTTCTGTCTTTGTCCGTCGCCGCCGCCTTTGCTGCACCGCTCGCTCAGGCGGAAAACGTCAAGGTCGCCTTCATCGATACCTTGTCCGGTACCTTTGCCCCCATCGGGCAAAATGAATTGAAGGCTTTCCAGATGATTGCCGAGACAGCCAACCAGCAAAAATGGGCAGGCGACAATACGCTGGAATTCGTTGGTTTCGATAACAAGGGCAGCCCGCAGGAATCGCTGACGCAATTGAAGAACGCCATCGACCAGGGTTATCACTACATCACCCAGGGCAACGGATCGGGCGCGGCACTCGCGCTGATCGATGCGATCAACAAGCACAATGAGCGCAATCCCGGCAAAGAAATCGTGTTTCTTAACCACGCCGCAGTGGACCCCGACCTGACCAACAGCAAGTGCAGCTTCTGGCATTTCCGTTTCGATGCGAATTCCGACATGAAGATGGAAGCCTTGACTACCTTCATGGCGAAAGACAAGAGCATCAAAAAGGTCTACATTGTCAGCCAGAATTATTCATTCGGTCATCAGGTCTCGCGTGCCGCCAAGGAGTACCTAAAGCGCAAGCGCCCGGATGTTGAAATCGTTGGCGACGACTTCCATCCAATCGCAACCGTCAAGGATTTCTCGCCCTATGTGGCCAAGATCAAGGCATCGGGCGCCGATACGGTCATTACCGGTAACTGGGGTGCCGACCTGTCGCTGCTGATCAAGGCCGCCAAGGATGCCGGCTTGACCGCCAATTTCTACACGTATTACGGCTCGACGACGGGTGTGCCGACAGCGATGGGCGCGGCCGGTGTCGACCACGTGAAATACGTCGGCTACTGGAACGTCAACAATGACGGCTTTGTCGGCAAGGATGTGGTTGAAGCTTACAAGAAGAAATACAACGACGATTATTACGCCATGGCCACCTACACCATCGTGGAAATGCTGTCGAAGGCGATGAAGGAAGCCAAGACTACCGATCCGGTCAAGGTCGCTTTCGCCATGGAAGGCATGAAGGTCAAGAGCCTGAACGGCGAAGTGGAAATGCGCAAGAGCGACCATCAATTGCAGCAGCCTCTGTATATTGCCACCTGGGTCAAGACCGACGGCAAGACCGTCAAGTACGACCAGGAAAATACCGGTTTCGGTTGGAAGACCAACGAAAAAATCGACACCTATGTCGGCACGCAGCCGACTTCTTGTCAGATGACACGGCCCGGCAAGTGATCGTCGACACCGTGAGTTTGCTTCTCTGCACTCGCGGTGTTGCTCCCCTCAAATCGGCCCCGCTCGCATGTCGCGAGCGGCGGCCGGCTGCTAGTTGACCTGTGCGGTAGACGAAAATTAGGGGCTGTTCTTGGAATTCGTACTGATTACCTTGCTAAATGGATTGAGCTACGGCTTGCTGCTGTTCATGCTCTCTTCAGGCCTGACGCTCATCTTCAGCATGATGGGCGTGCTTAATTTTGCCCATGCCAGTTTTTACATGCTGGGCGCGTACTTCGCTTATGTCGTGAGTTCCCATTTTGGTTTCTGGCCCGCCCTGGTGCTGGCGCCGCTGGGCGTTGGCGTGATCGGCGCTCTCATCGAACGTTACGGCTTGCGTGCGGTGCACAAGCATGGTCATGTGCATGAATTGCTCTTCACTTTCGGGCTGTCATACGTGGTCGTGGAAGTGGTGAAACTGACCTGGGGCCTGTCGGCAGTGGCGTATCCGATTCCGCCCGAGCTGGACGGCCCCCTGTTCACGCTCTACACGACCAATTTCCCGATCTACAAGGGCTTCATGATGCTCGTTGCAGTCCTGATGCTGCTGGCTATCTATCTGGTTTTGACGCGCACGCGTATCGGCCTCGTGATCCAGGCTTCGCTGACGCATCCCGATATGGCCGAAGCCCTCGGCCACAATGTGCCGCGCGTGTTCATGCTGGTGTTCGGCGGCGGTTGCGCACTGGCCGGGTTAGCCGGCGTCATTGGCGGCAATGCTTTCGTGACCGAACCGGGCATGGCGGCAACCGTCGGCAGCATCATCTTCGTCGTTGTCGTGGTAGGCGGCATGGGGTCGCTGCTTGGGGCGCTGTCCGCCTCACTGCTGATCGGTATTTTGCAGACCTATGCAGTGGCAATCGATTTTTCCATGCTCGATCTGCTCGCCAAACTTGGCCTGCAACCTTCTCCTGATGCGATCGGTTACACGGTGCTCAGCCTTACGGTGTCGCAGGTTGCACCGATCCTGCCTTACCTGCTTCTCGTATTGATCCTCATCTTCAGGCCGCGTGGCCTGATGGGTGTGCGGGAGGGATGACACAGATGACAAATACAGCATCCAGATTTTCCCGTCTCATGATTTGGGGCGGCTTCGCATTGCTTTTGATCGTCGCGCCGCTGATATTCACCAAGGGTGCATCGTTGTCCCTGCTGTCCCAGATGGGCACGATCATGATTTTCGGGTTGTCGTACAACATGCTGCTGGGGCAGGGCGG
>DATBQE010000075.1:0-23732 GCA_036561005.1 Burkholderiaceae bacterium
AAATATCCCCCATCAAATTACAAAAGAATAAAACACGAAACCCGCAGAGGTTCCCCCACGCTCCGTGTCGAGACAGATTGTATACCAAAAGTTATCTAAAAATTAACTAAATAACAAAAAGTCTACAATTATTCGTTTCACAACAACAGCTGGTCATACGATTGCTACAACAACATCAACTACACCGATAAGCGGCATCTTCAAGGAGAAGGCCGCATGCATATGGGACTGAAAAGAACAGCGTACTCACGCCACATCGTATCCAGAGGGGTTCATCGATTGCCAGCGCCAGGAATCGGCACACATGCGCTCGATACCCAATGCTGCCGTCCAGCCGAGCTTCTCTCTTGCCAGGGCTGAATCTGCATAACAGCAGGCAATATCACCTGCTCTACGCGGTACCATGCGCAAGTTGATTTCGCGTCCACTCGCTTGTTCGAATGCCTTCACGACTTCAAGCACGCTATGGCCGCGCCCCGTACCGAGATTGACCGTCAACAAGCCGTCGTTTTTGGCCAGGTAGTCGAGCGCGGCGACGTGTCCCTTGGCGAGGTCGACGACGTGTATGTAATCGCGCACACCGGTGCCGTCGGCCGTCGGATAATCCTGTCCGAACACTTGAAGAAATTCCCTGCGGCCAACGGCAACTTGGGAAATAAAAGGCATCAGATTGTTGGGGATGCCATTCGGATCTTCACCGATCAGCCCGCTCTCGTGCGCACCCACGGGATTGAAATAACGCAGAATTCCGATGCGCCAAGCCGGATCGGAAACGTGCAGATCGCGCAGAATCTGCTCGATCATCATCTTGCTGGTCCCGTAGGGATTGGTGGTTTGACCGACCGGAAAATCCTCACGGATGGGCACGGCGTGCGGATCGCCGTAGACAGTCGCCGAGGAACTGAAGACGATACTGCGCACGCCGTGCGCAACCATGGTTTCACATAAAACCTGTGTTCCGGTCACGTTATTGTCGTAATAGCGCAATGGTTGGGCAACCGATTCGCCAACGGCTTTCAAACCCGCAAAATGGATGACCGATTCGATGCGATGTTCCTTGAACACGTCGTTCAAGGCCCCGCGGTCTCGTACGTCAACCTGGTAAAAAGTCAGGGACTTGCCGGCGATCTTTTGCACGCGCTCCAGCGAAGCCGGCTTGCTGTTGCAAAAATTATCCACCACCACCAGATCGTAGCCGGCCGCAAGCAGCTCGATGCAGGTGTGGGATCCGATGTAGCCGGCGCCGCCGGTCACTAATATTGCCATATTCACTCCTGATTAATTTTTGAGAACTGTGCGATAGACGTTGAGCGTCTGTGCGGCGATTCTTTGCCAGTCGTTCCGCGCCGATACCCATGCCCGCATCGCCGTGCTTTGTGTTTCATCATAGGGATGGGCGGCAAACCATGACAAGCGTTCGGCGAGCCGCACCCGGTCGCCAAGCGGAAAATAATGGTCGGCATCAAGTCCGATTTCCACATTGGCCGGGATGTCGCTCGCGATCACGGGCAGCCCAAAGCTCAATGCCTCGAGCATGGCAATCGGCATGCCTTCGTGCGAGGAGGGCAGCACGAACATGCCTGCATGGGCATACAGCTCCTGCAGCGCAATTCCGCCCTGGAAGCCTGTCATCACCGCACGCGCCTCCGCTGCCTGTTCAATCACTTCGCGCTGGTAGGCGTCAGGATGATCGGCGCCGCCAACTAGCACTAGCTTCCACCCGGCAAGGTTGGCCATATTGAATGCGGCGATCAGGTCGAGATGTCGTTTCTCCGGAACCAGCCGGCTGACCAGCAATACATAGCGGCCGCGCTGCAAACCGAATTTCTCCAACGCCGCAGTTGAGTCCGGCAATGCGGGCAGCACCACGCCGTTTTGGATCAGCGACGATTCCTTGCCGTGCTTGGTCCGAACCAGATCGGCAATCACTTTCGATATCACAATGCGCGCATTCGACAAACGCATGCCCCAGCGCTCGCCCAACTGCAGTACAAAGCGGGCAAATTTCCCCCACTTTTGCCGGTCGTAGTCCGGCCCATGGTGGGTCACGACGACGCGCAAGCCGAGCAGGCGTGCCGGTAGCGTCATCAGTGCCGGACCGATTGCCTGAATATGCAAAACGTCAGGCCGCTTGATGGCTGCATATAGTACGCCGATGAAGGTGTGGACGATCGCTTCCATGCCCTTTGATTTGGGCGACCAGAGCGAGACGAATTTCACGCCTTTCCAGGCAGCACCGACCTGTTGCGGCTGGTAGGGCGAACGTACCAGAACGGTGACCTGGCAACCCATTTCCACCAGATGGGCGCAAAGGTGTTCGGCATGCGTCTCCACGCCTCCCTGCACATCAGGGAAGCCGCGCAAGCCGAGCATCATCATACGTATCGGACGGCCCATGATTCATCCTCAGCAGCAAAAACATTCAACACATCATGCGAAAGCCTGGTCCAGCTATAGTTGGTTTCCAGAAGTGCGCGACCATTGCGGCCCAACTCCGCAGCCAGTTCAGGCTGCGCCAGCAGGTTCACAATCTTGGCGAGCATTGCATCGAAATCATTTGGCGCCGCCAGGCAGCCGGTACGCCCCTCCTCGACCAGGCCGCGATAGAACAGGAAGTCCCACACAACGGCAGGCAATTGCATTGCCATCGCCTCCAGGCAGGTGCCCGGCAGGCCTTCGTAATACGAGGTCGATGCATAGATGCGGCTGCGGTTGTAAAAGCCGATCATGTCTTCGAACGGCACTTTGCCGGTCAACAGCACATTAACGCTGAACGGGGCCAACTCTTGCCTTACCCATGCATCGTCGTCGCCGTAACCGACAATGGCAATGCGGATATCGGGCTTGGCCGCAATCAGGCGACGGCATAATTCCACCATCGCACGGCTGCCTTTGCGAAACTCGATGCGTCCGCAAAAAAGCAAATCAAATTCCTTCTTCACACCGGGATCGGGTGTAAAAAGTCTGACGTCGGCACCGTTCGGCACTACCGCAACGGGGCCCTTGAAACCATAGGCCAGCACCTCCTGCCGCCCCTGCTCGGTGAGCGTGATGACCTTGCTGCTCAGGGCAAAAATCCGGCGCTCCATCCACGATTTGATTGCCAACGACAAATTGCTCCACTGGCTATCGAAATGTTTGACGTCATAAAAGCGCCCGGACATCCCCAGATAGGTCGTGTGTGCGGTCAGCACGACAGGAATGCTACGCGGTAGAAACAAGCCGGGAATCAACGGGGGGAAATGCAGATTCACCCACTCGATCTTCTTTTCCGCATGCAGTCGCAGCAGCACCTGGCGCGCCTGCAATCCCCACTTGATCAGATTGAAGCGCCCGCCGCGCGAAGCAATGTGCACCAATTCCACACCGGGATAGTCACGCGGAACGCGATGCTCGTCATTGGTCAATACATACACCTTGGCATGACCCTGCGGCAGGTTCGACAAAAAGGAATCGAGGTAGCGCGCAATCCCGCCCACGCCATAAAACTGCGGATACACAATCGCTATCATTGAATCGCTCCGATCACGGTTTCAAGCTCACCCACCAATCGCTCCCAGGTAAAATTTTCCAATACGCGTTGCCGCGCTGCCGTTTCCATGCGCTGCATGGCGTCGGGCGCCGCAAGCGCCTTGCAGATCGCATCGGCCAACGCGGCGGCATCGTCGGGCCGCACCAGCACACCGTTGTGGCCGTCCTCCAGCACCTCAGGTATGCCGCCGACGGCGGAACTGACCACACAGGTGCCCGAAGCCATCGCTTCAAGCATCACCAGCCCGAATGGTTCCTGCCATACCGAGGGCAGCACGACCAAGTCCGCCGCGGCATACAGATATTTCAGTTTTTCGTGCGGCAAATAGCCGGTGAACGCAATGGCATCGCTGACCGGCGCGGCCAGCGCAATCAACTCGCGCTCATAGTCGGTGCGCACGGCGCCTTCGAAAAAGGAAGAGCCCGCAATGACCAGACGCACCTCCGGATGGTGGCGAAACACTTCGCGGCACGCTTGGATCAGTACATGCACGCCCTTGATCGAAGTAAGGCGACCGACATACAGCAAATAGCGTTTGTCGGCATCAAGCCGCACCACGCCTTCAAGCTGGCGCAGGGCTTCCGCGCCATAGGGCTGGAACAGGTCGGCATTGGTGGCGTTGAGCACGACGCGAAAGCGCGCAGCATGCTCCGGAAAATGCGCCACAGCCTGACGCCGTATATAGTCGCTGACGCAAATCACCACATCTACTTTCGCCAATGCATGGCGATAAAACGGGCGGAACAGGCGCAACGACAAATGATCGTTGTGCATGTGCAAAACGATCTTGCGACCCGGCCGTTTCTTCAGGAACAGCAGAATGTTCGGCTCATTGTGCAGGTACACGACGTCGACGTCGCGCACCGCCACGGCCACCCGACGGCCGTAGGAGAACACGTTTTGCAGCTTTGCCACATAGCGCAGCGGATTGCGCCATGTCACGCGTTCCTTGAGGCGGTGCAACTGGCGCTCAAGCCAGGTCCAGGGAATGCCGACATAGCGGATTGCCTTGTCGCCGGCGACACCGGATGGACGCGACACGACCATCACGCGGCCCCAAGTCCCGGCCATGCGGCGCGAAGCTTCGTCAACCCAATGCTCGACGGCGCCGCCCTTCACGGCAGGTACCGGCAGCAGTTCCGGGACAACGATGGCGATCGATGCACTCATTGCGCCACTACCTCGAAATACGTTGTCGGCCCATGGGAGAGCTTTGACGTATCGAGCACAAAACTGATGCTGTCTGCGTCGTGGGTGACCGCAATGGCGTCGCCGCGCGCACCGCGCAAGGTGTCGGAAAAGACCTTCAGGTGGGCGGCATTGGTATTGCGCAGCTTCAGTTTTACGACAATCGTGCGCATCTGCACGGGCAACTTGCCAAGTTTTTGCAGGGTGGTTTCAGCCGCATCGGCAAACTGCATTCCGCTATTGCGCGCGTCGGTGGCGACGATGAGCAACATGCGACCGCTCGATTGCAGCGGCGCACCATCCATCGCTGAAATTGACACCAGGGCTGGGCCGTCGGACTGCTCCACTATCAGGCGGTCAAGGGCAATCGCCTGTGGATCGTCGAACACCACTGCCTCGGTTCGAGGCGTCACCACGGTCATGCGTTTGTGCTGGCTGTCGAGGATGACTTCCCCGGTATCGGTCTGATAAATTCCGTCCGATGCGCTGGTGGCGTTGTTCGCAGGAAGCAGGCCCGCACTGCGCATTGCGCCCGCCCTGCCATCAAAGCGTGTCGCCGACAGTGCTTCGTTCTTGGCCGCCTTGGCACCCAGCCTTCCGGCAAATTGCTGAGCCACGCTGTCAAGCTTGCCGAGCATGCCCTGGTCGCCGGCAACCAAGCCCTTTCCGGCCACCTTCAAGTCGACGCTGCCGGGCTGGATCTGCGCCTCGTATTTGCCTGAACCTTCCAGCCGCCCTTGCTCGTCGATACCGATGCCGCTGACCAGACCCGCGCGCGCAATGTCGAACGGGATGCTGCCCAGCAATGGATTGTCGTCGTATGCAAAATGCGGGTCGAGCTTCACCCCGAGCATATGGCGCGCCGGCGCAACATCGCCGCGCAAGAACAGCAGTGCCGCGAGCGTTTCATCTGCGCGTGCGATTGGGTCCAGTCCGATCATGAATGGATAGATGGCATCCTTGCGCCCGCCTGTTGCGCCGTAGCTCAACATGATTGCGCCGGCATGCTGACAAATCATGCTCCATTGCTGAAAAGCGGCATACGCAGGAATTGCCAGGGCCGATTCGCGCCGGTATTTATTCCAGAAAACTTGCCCGTACTCCGAAACCGTAAATGCCTTGCCGATATGCCGATTGGCCGCCAACTCCGCGATATATTTCGCGCCGCCGCCGAACATGCTGTCCTGCCGCATGACCGAACCCGGGGCGATGAAATTCGAAGGTTCGGCATAATAGTTGTGCAAGTCGATCCAGTCGAACTGGCCGCGCGAGTAATTCGCAGATGGAGAAAGCCAGTTGTCATACGCTGTCAGCAAACCGCGGTAGCCGAGCTGATGCATGTAGGCACTCATCCAGTCAGCGGTGCTCTTCTCCAAATCGGTGAAAAATTGCTGCGTATCCGACATGCGGTGGCTGGTCCAGGCGTCTGCCTTGGGGAAGGCAACGTTCTTGCTCTCAAGCGCTTCGCCGTTGCCGATCTCGCCGCCCCAGACTTTGGCCATCGCGGCAGTATTGCCGTATTTTCTGGCCAGCCAGGCATTGAAAGCCGGACGCAGCACGTCGGGAATGGCGCTGTGAGTGAGAAACGCCAAGCCGCCTTCGTTGACCATGATCAAGCCCGCCATCGCCGGGTCGTCCAAGGGCGCGATGTCACCGTAGGGATTCTTTGTCCCGAGCATTTTCTGCATCAGGGTTTTCCAATGCGCCTGGGCATCGGCGTCATAAAACACGCCCAACTTCAGGTGATGCTTGTCAACCCAGCGTTCAGCGACGTCGCCATAGGCGCCATTGCCCGAACTGAGGCCGTTGAGCATGTAATAAATCCCCTGGTTTTTCAGGGCTGACAACAGATAGTGGAAACGATCGAACTGCTCGGGATCAAAGTCAAAATCGGCATGCCGCCCGGTCATCAGGGTGTCTTCAACGAAATCGACGCGCGCCATGTTGTAGCCGTGCACGCGCAGCTGACGAGCGTAGAGGTCGGCGGTAGCGTGGTCGGGGAAAGAGCCGGTTGCCGCGCCGAAGCCAAGCGAAGCCATGAGGAAACGTTGTTCCTTCTGCGGTTTGTCTTCGGTGGCGAAATAACCTTTCGGATTGACGATCAGCCGCGCCGTGATCTGTTTGGGCGGCGGCGCCAAAGAGGAAAAATCGAGAATGCTGCCGTCGCCGATCACCAGCGAACCATCCTTTACCGGTAACCAGTTCTGTGGCGAAGCAGCGTCGTCGGCCCGCGCGGCGGGCAGCATGCAGGCAATAATAAGTGTGGCAAGGCCCTGCTTCAGGGTTGTGTGAATTGCGCGTCTCATGTCATCTCCACGGCCGGGGAACGTGAGCCGTCCAGGCTTCGATACACTGCCGCGACTGCATCGGCAATGTGTTCGTAGCCTCTGAACTGTCGCACGTAGGTTTGCCCCTTGACTCCCATGGACTGCATTGTCTCCGGCGAACTCAAAAGCTTGAGCGCTGCGTCTGCAAACGCCTGCGGTTCTAACGGCACGCATAGCCCTGCACCGCTTTCGGCCACGACCTGGGCCTGATCCGGATTGTCATTGACCAGAACCGGCAAACCTAGCGCCATGTATTCGACCGCCTTGGTCGGCGATGCGCTATCGAGCAGGAAACTGCGTGGAAACGGTGAAAGGCCAAGCTCGGCCGCTTTCACATAGCGCCACGCTTGCGGTCCCGGTAGCCAGCCTGTCCACAAGACATGCCGCGCCACACCGAGTCGTTCAGCCTCCTGCTTGAGCCATGCGCGATGCGTCGCGTCTTCTGTATCTCCCGCCAGCACCAGCAGCACCTCGGGCTGCACAGGAATCACCAGTGCCAGCATGTGCAGCAGGATTTCTATCTTCCTCACTCGGTCCAGCGTGCCGAGATAAACCATTACCCTGCGGCCGCGCAGGCGCGGATCGTCGGAAACGCTATTGGCGCTCTGGCTGGCCGCTTCCATGTCGACACCCATCGGCACCGGCGTCATTTTCTCGAAAGGCACGCCTTGCCCGGCGAGATCGTGTTGCATCTGGCGGCTTTGCACGAACACGTGATCGGCACGCGGCAATACGAGCCGATAGAGCAGCCACTTGCCTGTCATGCCCTGAATCAGCGGAAACCAGTAGCGCATACCGCCCTTCAAGCCGCGCGCCTTGGCGCGATCGATCTGGCCTTCGGAATGCGGGTAGGACAGCCAATAGAAAAAAGGTACGCCGCGCATGCGTGCTACGAGCAAGCCTGCCAGCGCCGTCAGCGACATGTCGCGCACCTGGATCGCGTCGTAGCGCGACGCGTCGAACGCGGCTAGGGCGCGCAGGTTGTGCCATAGTTTGAACACGTATTGGCCTGCGCGGTTGGCCGGTACGACAACAAGGCGCGCCACGCCGCCGCCCCAACTTGGACACACAGCCGCATCGGTATCGCGGTCGCGTTCCGTCACAAGGTCGCAGGTCACGCCGCGGCGCGGCAAATATTTGCCGAACAGCGCGACCAGGTCGGCGCGAAAAGTGGGCCATTGTTCGGCGGTGAAATAAAGCAGATGCATGAATTTCCTAAGTACTAAGTACGGCGAGCCTGGTAGGGCGCGATGCGAGGTCTCGGCACAGGTATCTGGTCGGCGGTAGGAGATTTGGCGAGCAAGCCATGTACCTTCATCAGGTAAGCAAGGTAGCCGAGCACCACCGCATAGATCAATTCGAGCGATAGCAGATTGACGATCGAGTCGGAATAGTTGAGATACAAGGCAAACAGGGCAATGGCAGCCTGAATCGCCAACGCATCGGCCCTGACCGCAGGATCGGTCACGACGCGGCGCAGTTTGCGCGCAGCAAACCACGCTGCAATGAACATCGAAGTGAACAAACCCAAGCCGATGATGCCGGTGTCCCACAAAAGCGTGGAGGCAGCCGTCAGGTTGATGCCGAATTTAAAGAATTTCTGACCCAAATGGCCCGACACCGCAGCGGGATCGACCGCCGTGTACGAACTGCCGAGCCCGTTGCCGATCAGGAAAGACATCGGGTCGCTCCAGCTCTGTCCGTGCAGCCAGAACGACAGTACTGTGGTGCGATTGAGATATTGTCCAGCCGAATAACCCTGACTGCCGAAGTTGTAGCGGTTGGTTGCTGCCATCACGTCGGTGAAGTTACTGTGGATGATGAAGACGACGTAGACGTAGCACAAACCCACCGTCAGCAGCGCGACCATAACGAGAGCGGGGAGGTAGCGCAGTGGCGCACGCAGGAAATCGTCCCACAACAAGATGCCACCGACGATGGGCACCATGAACACCGCCACCTTGGTTTCACCGAGCACGAGTGGCAAGGCGCAAAACAGGGCAAGCAGGAAGTAGCGGCTGTCTTTGAGCAGGCCTTCGCGCCAGCGCGCTGTGAGGAAGGCAACCGCAATGAAAATGAAGATCACCATCACAGCGTTCGGGCTGCCGCCCTCCAGGTTCGCGCCGAAGGTGCCGGCAATGACGTCGGTGGCGTCACTCGACGAAGAGTGGCGCATCGGCACCAGCACGATCATTTCAAACAAGGCAAACGGCAGTTGCATCAAGGCGACGAACAACATGAACTTGCGCCAGCGCACGAAGGTCGCGGGCGTGAAATGGAGCGTCGCCAGGGCCATCATCAATCCGAAGGCCTGGAAACAGCGTTTGTAACCGGCGACAAATTCGCCGACCGAATACCATTGGGCAAAACTCTCGAGCACCGCGAAAATCATGAATATCCACGCAATGACCAGAAAGCCTGGCAGACGGTCTTTCTTGCTCCACATGATATTGATCAAAGCCGGCCCCATCAGCAGCATCGATAGCACCGACACGCCCCAGCCGATCTTTGCAAGTTGCGGGCTGGCGGACAAGATACCGAACATGAAACCGACCACGAGCACGATCCACACCATTGTTACCGGCATGAACAGCAGCACAGGTCCCGCCAGCATGCTCACGCCCAATCCAATGAGGATAGGGCTGCCACTGACGGACAACAGGGCGAACAGAAAGCACATGAAACCGATGCCCAGCATCATCAGCGCATAGGTCACCCTGGAGCGCGGCCCCCCAGCGGTATTCATTAGACTCACGCGAAAACTCCTTGTGCAACGCCGTCGACGGCTTCCAGAAACTTTGGCTCGATTGCCTCCCACCGATAAGCCTCGCTCGATAGCAGCGCTTGCCTCTTCATTTGCGGCAGACGTTCGCGCATGGCCCAGAGCTCGGTCAATGCGTTCGCCATACCGGCACTGCCATATTCGAAAATGAGGCCGTTGACACCGCTCTTGACGTATTCGGTGTGGGTGCGGATATCGCTGGCAAGTACCGGAAGGCCCGCCACCAGATATTCAAATAGTTTGGTCGGGGGGTTGAAGCGATACCACGGCCTGTCTTCCCACAGGCAGACGCCGATATCGGCGCGCCGGTAGAAGGCCGGGATGTCGCTTCCCGGTACCCGGCCGTGCAAGGTCACGCTGTCTTCGATGCCGTGCCGTTGCACGTACGCACGGCAGATCAGCAACTGCTCCGGCGAGGCACCGACGATAGTGAGATGGGCGATTTTTTTATCGCGGTTGGCCAACATCACCGCTTCGAGCATGACGTCGCGCCCGCGGTCCTGATGCACCGACCCGGCATAGATCAATCGTATGCGTTGATCCGGGATGTCAGCGCCGGTGCTATCGGCTGCCTTGAAGGCATCGTCGACGCCCATGTACAACATGCGTGTGCGGTCAGGTCGGCAACCTTGGGCGAGCAAATCGTCGCGATGCGCTTCGCCGATCGGCATGACCAGGCGCGCGGCGCGCGCACCGAGGAACATCAAACGGCGCACTGCCCAGCGCAAGGCCGCCTTGATCGGCGAGCCGCTCTCATCAGGGGCAACGTGGGTAGGGTGCTCGTTCCAGTACACGACTGCCGGCGTTTTTCCGATCAGCAGGGCTACCGGGGCGGCTAGCGAATGGAGCAATACCGCTACGGCGGGCGATTGCTTGCGAATGAGCGCGGCGCAACGCCAGAGGTAGCTTAACCACCCCATGCGGTTCTCCGGCGCCGGTATCACCACATAACGAACGCCTGGAAACTGCAATTCGGTTTGCGTGAGCGGATGACGGCTGATCACTAGCACGTCATAAGCAACGGCCAGAGAGCCTATGCGATAGGAAAAATCGAGAAAGCCCGGTTGTCCTTGAGCGAATGTCGTCACGATGACACAGACTTTTTTTTGCTGCATATTCATCCCGGGAACACTCCCGGCACCTCAATAAAAAGTAGACATATTATTAACATCGGCATTATCCAGTAAGACGGCTGTGATAGCAATGACAAGTAAAGGTACGCGGGCCAATTGGCTCAATCGCTTAAGTGCTGCCATCGTCGCTTGTCGATATGACGACGCAATGACCTCTATCGAGCATTCATTGCGCGCCTAACCGACCTCATCCGTCGCCCTTCTAATTCGTTACTGACGATATCGAATAAGCAAGTCCTGTACCTAACCTTCGATACCTGCAAACTGTTTCCCCGGGAAAACGCTTGCCGTGTTTTTCCATTTCCCATCGGCAATTCTTCACTTCCACGCGTAGTGAGCTGCGTGTTTGTCAACCGTCAGTGACAAATTGCAAACTCGCCGAAAAAAAAATTTTACATTTTTGCCTCAAAGGCATTGCTTCCGTTTATCCTACAAAGTATCGTTGTTGCACGGAAATGTTTTGGCGAGGAAATTCCCTCCTCTTGGAACATTTACCGCACGTGGTACCTGTAACCACCCGACCGTGGTCCTTTCAGATTTCTTCCTTGAAGCGACCAGTTGAGCAATCTTCGTTTCTTTATCTGAACTCGTATGTCGACCAATCAATTTAACCGTTTCCTGCCAGTCTTCCTTACCGTTACGGCTTGCCTCGCTGTAAGTGCTTGCGGCGGGTCATCCTCGTCGACATCGAGTGCTACCGGCTTCGACTCATCGTCGCCGCAAACCGTTCAACATGATCAAGCCGCACATGCCGCCTATCAACAAACAGCGCAAGCCCTGCACGTGGCATATTTTGGCCGTCCCGCCAGTCCGGCAGAATTGTGCGAGACTGAACATCAGTTGGCTCTGGTAAATGCGCCAACCGATGTCGTCACGCTCAACAATGCCTATGCCGGCAGCTCGGCAGTCAAGACACTTGTCGACCACATGGCAGTCAGCAGCGACGCCAAGCGCCTATATGGCGGCGCTGGCAGCGGCTCGGCGTTGATCGACGAGGTCTATCAAAATCTCTTGCAGCGCCCAGCCAGTGCAGACGAGCAGACAGCTTGGGCCAACGCATCCGCAAATGGTACGGTGACCGCTGCCCAGACTGCGCTTGCGGTGATGGCATCCGTCTTGAGCCGGGACAGTGCGAGCGATTCTGTCAAGGCCCTCGGCAACCGCATCGCTTTCGCCACCGACTTCACGCAGGAAGTCGATAAATCGGGCACGACAAGCACCTATGCGGGCGTCGCCGGGACGGCCAAGGCAAAGGCCATGTTGGCGCGCATCGATCACACCACAACGAGGACTGCGATTCAAAACAAGATCCGGATGGTCTTGCCCGTCCTCTCCACCAACACACTCTCTCCTTCCGGCACCAGCTCGACAACCAGCACCAATACACCCAACACAACCACAACGAGCCTCGCCTCACCCGCCTATTTTGTGTCTCCCACCGGCAGCAACGGCAATCCCGGCACGCAGGCTTTGCCATGGAAGACGCTCCAGTACGGTGTCGCCAAACTCAAGGCCGGCGATACTTTGTATGCCATGAGCGGCACCTATGCTGAAACGGTGACGATCAACCCTTCCGGCACCTCGGCAGCCCCAATCACCGTAAGCGCCTACCCCGGCCAATCGCCGATCATTGACGGCGCCACTTTGACAGTCGGCAGCTATGCAAGTCTGCTCAAGTTGAACGGCAGTTACGTGACCGTCACCGGTTTCGAAATCCGCAATATCAACAACGATGGGCACGGCGGCAACGGCGGCAGTGCCACGGTCAGCGGCGGCTACGGCGTCAGCATGTCCGGCATCAGCGATACAGTCGGCAACCTCAATGTGCACAACACCTGGGCGCAAGGCATCCTGGCGGCCGGCGACAATTCCATCATTGAAAACAGCAGCATTTCCTACGTCGCCATGTCAAACTGCCGCGCAGCCGGCCAGCCCAATTGCAGCCCCACATCACGCGGCTGGCCAAGCTGCGTGAGCGCCGCCAGTCCCTATGGCAGCGGCAAATCGACGCACAATGCCATCATCCGTGGCAACACCGTATTCAACTGCTGGGGCGAAGGCATCTCGACCTGGCTGTCCAATGGCACCATCATCGAAGACAATGTCGTCTATGACAATTGGGCGCAAAACGTCTACGCAAACAACGCATGGAACACGCTCATCCAGCGCAACATCGTGTACAACACCGCCAACAATTACGTCGGGAAAATGGCCGGCTTCACACTCTCCGACGAAGTCACCAGCAGTACCAACAACCCGACCTCGGGTTACCCCACTGTCATCAATAATTTCGTCTACAACGCGCCGGTTTGCGCCTTCTGCTGGACACTGGTGTCTGGCACCGGCTTGCACGACGGTTTGATCGCAAATAACACCTTCGTCAACCCGGGTCTGGCCACTGGTGTTTCGTCGTTCTCGACCGGCGGCAGCGCCAGCACCGGTAATGTCGTCAACGTCTACTCGTTCATCTACAACAACATCGTCGTCGGTGCCGGCTATGTGCCAAGCAAAGGTGGCCTGACGCTGTCCAACAATCTGTGGTCCGCTACCGAAACGCCGGCAGCAGTCGGTCCAGGAGACGTGTTCGGCGATCCGCAGCTGGCCAAGACAGGTAGCACCACCGCCGGACAATTGACTGCGGCGTATTTCCAGTTGCTGCCGACCTCGCCGGCCATCGGCAAGGGTAAGGTCCTGCAAACCGTCGCGACCGACTTCGTCGGTCAGACGGTCGGTGCGCCGCCCAACATCGGCGGCTACCAGGTCCCCGCTGCACTGTAGCCTCGCCTGCGCAAACTAGCCTTGCGCGGCACGCAGTTGCAAATCGAATTCGCGCGCCGCGGCATAGGCCTCCTCCAGCGTGTTGACGAACTTCACGCCGCCGTAACCCGTAGTCCAGGCTTCGTGAAACGTACCGAGTTTGCGGTATTTGTTGTCGATCAGCACGTGCGGCTTATTAAGCAGGATGGACAGAATATGCACATGCAGCCGATCGGCAATGACCACCCGACCTTGCTCCAGCAGTTGCTTGCCCCTAGCCAGACGCGCGCGCGAGACGCGGTTCATCAGCTTGAACAATCCGGTATTGCGCGGATCGAGGAGCTTGCGCAATCCGACTGAATGCACTTGCATTCGGTTAAGCAATTTCTCGGTCGTGCCCTGCTCCAACCAATCGCTATGAAAAACCGTCGCGCCACCGCTCAAATGCGGTGCGTCGACGAACCAATGGTGGGCGGCTTCATGGTCGGTCCGCGCCAATATGAAACGGTCAAACGGCGCTACCGCAGGCGAGGAAAGGCTGCCAATGAAAAAAGCCATATCCGGGCACAGGACAACCTTGCAATCAAAATGGCTGGTTGCAAATGCGTAGCTGGCCTCGTCTCTCACCATCAGCGTGTACTTGCCATGGCGCTTGATGGCTTCCCTGGTGGCGGCAAGCACGCCGTCGTCTTCGAAATAAATCGATTGCGGAAACTGCACGACCGGCACGCCGACAAATTCACGCAAAATGCGAAGACGGAAATTTTGCTCGTCGGTCCAGAGCGTGCCGAAATTTCCGCCACCGTGCATCAGGATCACGCTCTTTTCGTTCAGTGTCGCGCGCAGGCGCTCACTGTCGAGGTTGTGCATGTGACACACATACGTCGGTTGCAGATTGCGCTGCGCCAGGTAGGCCGTCTCTCCAAGCCAGATCAGGCTGTCGCCGACGTTCGAATTATCGGGAAAATCCAGCAGTGCCACCTGGCTGTTTTCCGGAATAAACGGATCGAGCGCTGCTCGTGCTTTTGCCTGCAAATCGGCAATCAATTTTATACCGCCAAACAGGTCTTCCGCAGTTTGATGTGGGTTGCCGACGGTCAATATGGAATTCATGCTCATGAAAATATTCAGGTTTGTTTGTTGAGTACCGCGGCTTTGACCCAGGCCAGCTCTGCCCTATTGATGACACTTAGCAAGAACAAGGCCATCGCATAGACCACGGTGACGACGATGCACACGCACCCGAGCACCAGCACCGAATTCATGGACGGTATCAGAACCGAAGCAAGAGTGCGCCCCGGCACATACGCGATCAGCGCGGCGAAAAAGATGCTCAGCAGCATGCGCCAATCCGGCTTGTATGGATGATTTCCCTGTGCCAATTTGTAGACGATATAAAAATTCATGCAAAAGGAAAACAGCAAAGGCGTGAACAACAGCCAAACTGGATGCACGTGCACCACGAGTGCCATCGCAATAAGCATGATCGGCAGGGCAAAAGTCGATGCCATAATCAGCGTCTTGCTTTGCTCGAGTGAATTGAGCAGCAATTGCAGCACAACTACGTGACTGCCTATCGTCAGTTGCACCAGCACCAGCGGCAGTATCCACGACAATCCCTGGAACTTGCCGCCGGTAGCGATCGCCAGCCCGGCATCGCCGGCAGCAGCGCTGATAGCCACCGCCAAGGCCATTAACAGGAGATTGGTCTTGTAAAGCACCTGGCAGCGTTCGCTGAGCGCGGCAAAATTGCGATCCTTGAGATAGCTGGCAATCATTACCGGCTCGAGCAAGCCGTAAAAAAAATACATCGGGATGTATTGCCGAATCTTTTCAGCGACACTGATGAAAAAGCCATAGGCCGCCACTATCTCAATCGGCAAATAGGCTGCGGTCAACATCTTCATGAAGTAGCCCTGCGGCGGTGCGGCGAGCAGAGTGAAACCAAAATTATGCATGCCTACTGCCGACACCCTGCCCCATTCAGGCCAGCGTTCGCCGTCGGCCGACTCGCGCCCCGCGCTTCCTGAAAAAGTGCCGCCTCGCGCCGCATCGATATCCGACAAATGCTTACGCAAAACCCAGGCAAATGCAAGGACGCCCAGCAATTCGGGAACGGCGAATATCCAGAAGGTTTCTTCCCAGTCTAGGTTGGGTCTCACCAGCAGTGCTGCGGCGAGAATCAGCAGGCGGCCGCCCCACTGAATAACCAGCAGGCGCGTCAAGATCTTTTGCATCACCAATGCCTGCAGCACCGAGGAAAAATGCTGGAACATCGTTTCGCCGACAATGAAAAAACCGATGCAAGGAGCGAATGTGCCGTATTGCTCAAGGCCTAAAAACCGGCTGATGGGCCACCATAGCGCGTATAGCGCAGCCACGACAACCAGGCAGGCAAGCAGGCGTACGGCGCTGATCTTCCAGATGAAGCGGCGCAGGTCATCTGCCGAGCGATGCAGCCTGCCCTCGGGCACATAACGCGATACCACGCGCTCCATACCCAGGCCGGCCAGAATGCCGCAAGCGGCAATCAAGCCGCTCAATGCGGTAAACGCGGCATAGTTGCCGATATCCATGAAACGCACCAGCAGCAGTACGATGAACAAGCCGGCCGCCCCCGCAGTGCCTCTGCCCAACAAATAATGCAACGCGCCCTTACGCACGCTGTCATGCTTGTACGGGTCGGCATGCATGGTCGCGATGGGCGCAGGTTGTGGCACTGAAATTGGCATGCTCATGGTGATGGCTGTCGCATTACGCCGGCAAGCCTCTTGCGCGATTCGGCCGGCAAGTTACTAAGCAAATCACCGATGAAGGTCTGCTGCATGAGGTATCCCTCGCCCGTCTCACCCTGACGCGACGAAACGCGCACCAGCAAACCGTCAGGAATATCGCCTTTCATGGCGTAATGCAGCTTCGCTTCCTTGCGGTCCCATTCATTATTGACCGCATATTGGCCGACGGTGAACCAATAAGTGACCGGTTCATGCCACACGCCTTTGGTATCCATTTGGCGAACAGGCAGCGCGCCCTGGCCCGTTTGCAATATTTCCCTGCGTTTCGACATGATCTGCAACCCCTGTGCCGGATAGCAGCCTTCGGGGTCGTGCGCCGACAAGGCGTCGGACTGGTCGGCACCGTACGCAATACTCAGCATGATCAGATAACCTTTGCTGTTGTAGTAATTGCGTGTCAGAACCTGGGTGTAAATTTTGCTGAGCGCCGCCTTGACATCGGGGCTGACCTGTTCGAAATGCACATTGTCGTCCTGTTTCCAGTCGCCGAATTGTTTCGGTACCAGGGCTTCGAGGTCTATGCGCGGCCCATCGTCGGCGAGGTGGTGCGTCGGCGTGATGGCAATGGTCACACCCGCGGCAGCGATCATGGCCATGCCGAGCAACAAGTGGGACAACTTGATCAATGCCGTTTTCATGGTTTTGGCACCACTTGGCCGGCACCACGCGCGCCACCGAATTTGAACATTTGCATGAGCAGCGAGTCGACGCCCATGACCAGGGCAAGCGCCACCATGAATAACAGCAGGCCGGCGAAGCGATGCACGAAGCCCTGCCCCGCTGCATCGCCGAAATAGTAGGTGACCAGGATTAGACCAATGACACGAACGACATTGGCAATAAACGAAATTGGCACGACGAGCAGGGCCAGGGCCGTGTTATGCAAGGCGGAGTCGCGTTTGACCAGATTCAAGTACAGAAGGCCCAGCGCTTCAAGGGAAATCAGCGTGTGCATACCGGCGCAGGCGTCGGCGACCATCAATTGATATTGACCGATTTGAAGGATCACGCCGGTTCGTGCAATCGGGTAGCCGAACCAAAACAGAACGTTGTCGGCGACGTAGGAGACAGCAATCTTCATTGGCAGCGTGACGGCATCAATGAAAAAGCCGGGCAGCGGCACCATGAAGATCATGAAGAAGAGTGGGAACCACATTGCGCGCAGGGCCGCCCAACCGCGGGCGAAAAGAAGCAAACCGGCAAGCACCAGAATTTGCGACCCGATCTCGAACATCAAAATGTCTTGCGAGCGCCCCAGCACATAGACCAGCAACCCGAAACCGAACAGCACGCTGCCGGCAAACGGCAGCGGCCGCGTCATGTTGTCAACGCGCAGATGTGCGCGTTGCTGCCAAACCAGATAAAGCACGACCAGTAGTATCAACGGCCCCTGCGCCTGGTCGCTGGTACTCCACAAACCGTTCATCAAACTGTAAAAAGTCGGCAGATACAGCACCGCCAGGCCGGCAAACACAGGCCACCACTCCAGCCACGCACGGCGCGCCAGCGGCAGGGCGTGCACGGCGGCGCGGGGTGTAGCACTATTTGTCATCGACTGTCTGGATTGCTGCATCGTGCTCGAAGTTCAAGTTGTCCGGAACCGGCCAAATCAACTGCCATTCAACAAAGAACCGACGACGGCAACATTCGAATTCTGCAGACGGCTCGCCAATTCCTGCAGCGTATTCAACGGCGTCACGTGATTGCGCGCCACGATGAGCGCCGCACCTGCCCGCGCCGCGATGGTTTGGGCGTCGGCACTTTTTGCAACGGAAGGCGTGTCGATAATGATGACGTCGTAAGATTCGCTGTATTGCGCCAACATCGTCGAGAACACGTCACGACTAAGCAATTCCTGCGGATTCGGCGGTTTCGCGCCGGCAGGCAAAACCGACAAGTCGAGCAAGGCCCCGATCTTGTGGACTGCTGCCGCCGGGCTGACACGGCCCGACAGCACTGCAGAAAGGCCGGCATTGTTGTCGAGCTTGAACAACTGATGCTGACGCGGCGTACGCAGATCGGCATCAATGAGCAAGGTCCGTTCGCCCAACTGGGAAAACACCACCGCTAGATTGGCTGCAACAAAACTGCGGCCGTCGGAGGCGATCGGGCTCACCACAGCCAGGCTCTTGCGCGAAGCGTCAACGTCGAACCAGCGCAACATCAATTGCGTGCGCAGGGCGCGCAATTGTTCGACGGCAGGTGAAAAAGGTTTGTACGCTGCAATCACTTCTTCGGAAATCGATTGGTCTTCGGCGCCGAGATAGGGATAATCGAATTGGCGCGCCAGGGCGAAATCGATGTCGTCTTGCGTCAGCAAGCCAAGCTTCATCGCGGCGTCACCAAACCGCAGCCGGCTCGTTTTCTGCTCACGCAGAATTTTTTCCGCGTCGACCGGCGACAGCCTGCCGTTATCGACAAGTATGGCGCCGATGGAACGCTCGCCCAGTGGTTTTTGTTGTATCAATTGCATGGCAGAGGTTCCTTCAAATTGGTTGCATTGCCTGCTTGCGGCGCCAGAAGCCACGCCGCGGGCGGGCAAAACGCTCCGTGATCAAACCACCTAGAACCGGAATCCCGATGTCCGCGAGATCCTGTTCCGAACGTACGCGCCGGTCCACCAGTTCCATCAACAGGGCGACGCCTACACCGAGCATGCCGCCGAGGAAGATCGACACCACGATATTGAGCAGTATCTTGGGTTTGGAAGGGTCTTGCGGTTCATAGGCAGGGGTCAGCACAGCCACGTTGGTCTGACGACTTTGGCTTTCGAGACTCGTTTGCGACAGGCGTTGATTGATGTTGTTGTAGTCGAGTTGGGTGAATTCAACGTCTTTCTGCAAGACATTGACTTCGTCGCGCTGCTTCTTCAGATCCAGCACGCGCTTCTTTTGCGCTTCCAGCGCACCACGGATCTCTGCTTCTTTTTGGACGCTGACCATGGCACTGGAATCAAGGCTGCTGGCCACGTTGGACATTTCCGTCTTGAGCTTGGCCTTCAACTCTTCCAGCTCTGCCTTTTGCTGTTTGATTTGCGGATGATTTTGCCCCAGTTCGTTCGACGCTTCGCGCAGCTTGCCTTCGGCTGCGGTAATCGTGGTGCGCAAGTTCTGGACCACGGGGTTGTTCAATACATCGGGATTGTTTTCCGGATTGACGACGGCAGCATGTTGACGCGAACGCGCGTCGCTGCGCTGTTCCTGCAGCAGCGTCAATTGCGCGGACAAATCGTTGAGACGCGCATTTTCGGAATCGAGGCGCTCGTCGAGGGCGACGATGCCTTTTTCCTTTTGCATTGCCGACAAATCACCCTGCTGCTTTTCGAGTTTGTCCCTGACCTGCTTGGTCCGCTCGGTGAACCAGTCGGCATACTGCTTGGCCGGTTCCACCATTAATTCGACGTTGGTTTGCAGATAGGCCTGGGCAAAGGCATTGGCCACAGCCGCAGCTGTCTTCGGGTCACCCGCGATAAACTGGATGCTGATGACGTTGCTTTCCTTGGATGGTTTAACTTCGAGCTTACGCTGCAACTTGTCGGCAAAGTAACCCTCGAAATCGTTACTCTTGCCTTCAGTTTCTTCGCGCCATCTCTGCACCAACGACGGCACCTTTTCGAAGCCGAGTGCCTTGACCACGCGCCGTGCGACGCGGTCGCTGGTAATGATGTCGACCTGCGTCGCCATGTAGCCAGGCATCACGCCAGCCTGCACCATGGCGCCGGCGACCGGATCGGGATTTTTGACGTCGACAACCACCGTCGTTTCAGCCGTGTAGGACTTGGGCAGCACGAAACTCAATACGGTTGCCGTGATCACGACGAACAGAAAAACATTACGGATGACCCGCCTGCGTGCCAGCAGGATGGTAAGGATTTGCGCGAAACTCATGTGGCTGCTTTCTCTAGTTCTGTTTTCCGAATTGCGTCATGTGGCATCGCCACGCTATCAAAACAGGCTTTCGTGCACGAACAGGACGTCGTTCGGCAAAATCTTGTCCGACATCGAAGGGTGAAGTTTCTGCACTTCACCGCTGGCCGAGCGGCGACGCAATTCGATATTGCGTTCAGTGCCGCGCGGGGTCAGGCCACCGCCCTGAGCCAGCGCCTGGATTACGGTCATGTCGCGCAAAATAACGCCCGAACCGGGTTTTTGCACCTCGCCATAGATGAAAAACAGCGGCGCGAGCGGCACATAGATCTCGTCGCGCTCCATGACGACAATGTCATCCTGGTCGCGTCCGTCGAGAAAGATCGAAGAAAGGTCGATCTCCTTGCGGAAAGATTGCCCATTGCGCACGCCCTTGACAATAATCCTGTCCCCGCCGCCGGCCGACACGCCGCCAGCGATTGCCAGCACTTCCGACAGGTGCAGATTGGCCGAATCGAGGGGATAAAGCCCCGGACGCGTTACTTGGCCGAGCACCGAAACCAGATTGCCGCGCACCGTCACCAGAGTGATGTTGACCTGAGGATCGCGAACGTAGCCGCCATCCTTCAAACCCTTGGCAATGCGCGCTTCGGCTTCCGAAATACTGATGCCGCCGACCTGGACGACGCCGACCAAAGGATAGTTGATGGCGCCGCTTTCCGTGACGCGGGTATCCAGCGCCAGGTCCGGATTGCGGAATACGGTCACGTGGATGGAATCGCCGGGGCCAAGGCGAAAATCGCGTTTGTCGTCACGCCTTTCTTCGGCGTGACATTGCACGAAACACATAAGGAACAGTGCGCCGAGCAGAATTTTGCATGTTTTAACGATCACTTCTAATCCTCACTTCATAAGCGGCACGGCCGCATGCTAGATTTTCCACATACTCACCAGCCGTTGGCTGGGCAGCGGCGCGACGGTTACTTGAGACTCTGCGGATCGACATCCGACTTCTGCGAAGTATTTGCCGCCTCCACCGGCGCCGCCGGCTTGTCGAGCGGCTTTTCCGCACTCTTGTTTTCGGTTCCTGCCACCGCTTCCGTGTTGAGGTATTGTATTTTTGCTGCAGCGCGTAGCCGCTTCAGTTCAGCCTCCGCCGCTTCCTGATTTTTCTTCGTGCTCAGGTATTGCACAATTTCAGGCGTGGCCGTATCCAGGCCGACCGGTACATCCTTGACCGCCGTCACCGATATCAACATGGTCTTGGTGTCGTTGTGCAGGATGAACAATTCAGTTTTGTCGGGCCCCTGCATCTTGTTCACAATCTGCTCCGGCAATTCGTTGGAGGTGTGCACCGCCTGCGATTTTGCATAGGCGACCTTGTGAGCATCAAGCCATGCCGCGACTTCATCGAGCGACTTGGCGCCGTCCATCAACGTGTTGAGCTCCTTGCTGAAATCTTTGGTCGAGAGCACGAATTCGCGCATGTCGAACAACTTGCGCTGGGCAAAATATTCCTGATGCGCCTGGAAATAGGCCTCGATCTCGGCCTTGTCCGGCTTGGCGACGGCGGCCATTTTTGATTGCAGGTAGGCTTGCGCCAAGATCTGGGCCTTGGCACGTTCTATTGCCTGCACGACGGTCGGATCACGATCGAGTTTGTCGTGCACGGCCTCGGCCACCAGCAGTTGGCGGTCAATCAGAGCCTCCAGCATTTGTTTGCGCTGATTTTCGGGGCTGCCATCCTTGGCAGGCGTTTGGCGCAATTCTTCGTTGAGCTGATGCACCGTCACTTCGTCGCCGTTGACGCGCGCCAGGGTTTGCCCCGGCTTTTTGTCGTCGTCACTGTGGTTGCAGGCAGACAATGCGGTCAGTCCCGCAATGATGCCCGCCGCCGCAAGGCGGCGCCAGTTTGCACGGCGCGGCGTGATGCCCACCTGCTTCAAGCCACGGTGCTTCGTACCGGAATTCAAAATTCGTCTATTCATTTTTTCACACTGGCCAGGGTAAATGCTGCGAAAGCCTTCAGGCTTTTCTTGTTTGAATGAATTACGTACTCCCAGGAAACAAAAGCGTCCTTCCACAACAAAAATGGCGAACCGGGACGCGGCTCGCCATCTCTTATTTGCAGAGAATTTCTACTTAAGCAAAACTCGGAATTGCTTGTGAGCCACGCGTTTTGCGCGGACGCACTTGATACACAACAAAACCGATTCCCAGCAGCATGATGGCCCAGGTTTCCGGCTCCGGGATCGGCGACGGCACCTTGGTCACATCAATCGTGAAATTCACTTTCTTGCCTGGGAAAGCGACGTCGCCGATGATGGCGAGATATTTTCCGGCAGTAGCAGTGAATGTGGACGAACCTACGCCACCCAACGCAACTTGAACCCAATGGCCGCCGATGTTTTCATCGATGGCATACCCGGCCAGGAAAAAGCCTTTGCTTTTGGACGAGTCGGCAAAAGTAACGTCGTACAAGCCGCCTTGCGCGATGTTGAACGCAAAGGTGTCGATGGAGAATAATCCGGACAGGGTGCCCGATTTATCCAGCACGGTGGTGGTTGCGCAAGCCAACCCGGACAAACTGAATAACAGCGAAGCCAACAACAATTTAAATTTCTTCATATTCCCTCCAGAAACGAGATAAAAACACAATAACCATTATCTTCTTAGCAAAAATCCTGCCAAGCGAATCAGTCTCACATCCACCCTGTGTACTGCTTTTTTAAGAATTCCCTGCATAATTTGGGTGCTTTTTACGCATCGCAGTGCACCAAATTATTACAAAAATCTCTATGTTGTCTTTGTGATATAAATACATGTCAAAAGACTAACTTTGGAACCCGAACTTTACACAAGCGCCTGACATAAGTCAAAGGGTTATTTGTGACAGTTCCTGTAACTTGGCGCTAAGCAAGCACTCAATACGCGTTATCCCGCCGCAATACTTCGCGAACGGTGCGAATCACGATCCACAAATCGAGTGGAAGCGACCAGTTGCGCAAATAGTCGAGGTCATATTCGATGCGCGACTGCATCTTTTCCAAAGTATCCGTTTCGCCGCGAAATCCATTGACTTGGGCCCAGCCGGTGATTCCGGGCTTGACCTTGTGGCGCAGCATGTAGCCCTTGATCAGTTTTCTGTACAGCTCGTTGTGTGCCACGGCGTGCGGACGCGGGCCGACAATACTCATACGGCCCTGCAATACATTGAAAAACTGCGGCAACTCGTCCAGGGAGCTGCGACGCAGAAACCCGCCCAGCTTGGTGACGCGTTTGTCTTCGCGCTTGGCTTGGACGATGGTGTTGCCGTCTTCGCAGACTGCCATGGAGCGGAATTTGTAGACCA
>DATBQE010000076.1:0-5889 GCA_036561005.1 Burkholderiaceae bacterium
CATAGCTGAGTGCGTCGTGACCGGGGTAGCCATCGACCGTGGCGCTGCAGCCATCGTTGAGCACGGTGTCGGGATGCAGCAGCTTGCCATTGGGCGGTTTCGGCACCACGGGGCAGTTCGCGGCATTGACGCCATATAGGGAGTTGTCGAGCAACTGGCCAGGCGTCATCCAGCCGAAGCCGGTGACGCCGGGAGAGTCGAAGCGATGAAAGAACGCGCGGCCGCCGGCCCGTTGCGCCTCCTGAAAGTAGTTGTTGATCCGCAGAGTGGGCTTGGTGACACCGGCGACACGGCTGTTGTCGACGATTTCCACACCCCAGGTACGGTTCTGGAAGTAGTTCTTGACGAAGTCGAGGTAGTGGCCCGGCCCTTTATCTACTGGGTTGCCGTTTGCATCGACTGTTTCATTGGCGCCATAACCGATCTCGTTCCACGTCTCGCCGCGTTCGCGCGCGTGGCGGTGCCGGCCAACCAAGCCGTAACGTGTCACCAGTGTGGCGTCCGGCAAGGTGAACTGCGTCGTTTCGATCGGTGCTTGCGAAGCCGGCAGCAACGGCACCATGCCATTGCCGTTGGCTGGATATTGCAATGGTGAGGTTATCAGCACCGGCAGCGGCGTGGGCGTGGAGACCACAGCGCTCTGCGCCTTGATGCCGGCGGCTGGAAGTTCCGGCGCTGGATCGGCTGCCAGCGTCACACCGCTATCGGTGCTCTCTGCCGATGACGCGGTTGCGGCCTTGGCATTCAGGCTGGCAGGGACGAGACTATCGGAAGTGCTGGAGCCGCCGCTGCATGCGGCCAGCGACGCGGCTGCGACGAAAACACACGCCAGAGTTGCCGTCGATTTGGAACGCGGCGGGTGAGCAAGGATATGTTCTTTCACGATTCGACTTTCCTTCTGAGGGTAAAGGTGGCCTCGATTGCTGCGGCCTCGATTTAATTGACGGAAATGTAGCGACTACGTTGATACGGGCCAAAGATCGGTAATTTCCCTGGCATCGCTCTGTGCCCGGGAGGCGCGTTTGGCGCGGCGTGAGAGTTATCAGATACTAGGGCAATTGTTAAATGTTGGCTACAAAATTGATAATAATTGTTAAATCCTGTGCAGCGCAAGGCCACTAAGAATTGTTTGCAAATGTTTGCAAAACTTAATGTTTAGGCGGTTTTTATTAGATTTTGGCAATAAGATGATGCTGGGGTGACGGCAATTCATGCCTTGTGCAAACGTTAAACGACAAGTCAGGGTTTGGTAAGCGGAGCATTCACTCTCAGGCAAAATGCTGAAATGAAAGAGCCGCCCTCGGGCGACTCTTCGAGGTGGAGGCGGTGGGAATCGCCTATCCCAGGCAGCCTTGCGCTTGCAAGCGCAAAAGCCTTCGCCGGCTCGCCGCATGCGGCTCGAATTCCCGGCTCTCCCCGCAGACGCGGCTTCGATTACCGCCTCAAATGCAACAAAATATAAAAGCCACCGCAAGGGTGGCTTTTATATTTTGGTGGAGGCGGCGGGAATCGAACCCGCGTCCAAAGGTCCTCTACAGACAGTTCTACATACTTAGCACTGCCATTTAATTTAACCCGGCCGACGCGGACATGCACGCTGCGGAAAGGCGAGTCACCTTGGATTTAACGCTGGCCAAGTGACCCGGCTTTGCGCGATTCCCTGTGAATGACTCTACTGCTGTTGCCAGCCCACCCCAGGGAAGAGATGGTGTAGAGCTAGACAGCGATTAAGCTGCTAGTGCGTACGAGTTATCGTTTGCAGTTAAGTTTTTTCCGGTTGTATTTACGAGGTGACCAGCCCTCGGTATGCCCTGCGCCGCTTTGTAACCCCTGTCGAAACCAGGTCGCCCCCGTGTTCGATAGACATTAATGCAGTAACTGCATTGTACCCCATACGTGGGGTTTCCCGGCTGGAATACAAGGGCAGTGGCCTTTTGGATGGCTTAAATGGCGTTGCGGTGGAGAAAATCGATGAGGTGCATGGGCGATTCGGCGAGGGCTTCCGCGCCCCAGGAAAGCGGTTCGGAATGGCCGCAATAACCCCAGCCTGCGGCAACGGTGGCCATGCCGGCGGCTTGCCCGGCCTGGATGTCGCGCAGGTCGTCGCCGATGTACCAGCAGCTTGCGGGATCGACGCCCAGGCGTCTTGCGGCTTCCAGCAGGGGAGCCGGGTGTGGCTTGGAGTGCGGCGTGGTGTCGCCCGATATGACGCAGCCGGCCTGTTGCAGGCCGATCAACGGAACCAGTTTATCGGTGTAGCGGGCGGCCTTGTTGGTGACGATGCCCCAGTGTATGCCCTGCACTTGCAGGTGTTCCAGCATGGCTTGCACGCCTTCGAACAGGCTGCTTTCGACGGCGATGTTGGCTTCGTAGCTTTCCAGGAAGGCCACACGCAGGGTTTCGTAGCCTTCATCGCCCGGCTGGAGGCCGAAAGCAGCGCCGACCAGCCCGCGTGCGCCGGCAGAGGCAACCGGGCGCAGCAGCTCATAGGGTGTGGGTTCCAGGCCGCGTTCCATACGCAGACGATTGACGGCGGCGGCAAGGTCGGGCGCGGTGTCGGCCAGAGTGCCGTCGAGGTCGAACAGAATGGCGTGCGGCGCCGCAAGGCGAATACTCATATTTATATGGCTATCTGGCTTCAGGCAGGGCGGCTGGTGGCAACCAGATAATTGACGCTCGCATCCTGGTTCAGCGAATACATGCGGGTCAGGGGGTTGTAGCTCATGCCCTTGAGCGCATCGAGGTTCAGGCCCGATTGGCGGATGAAGTGCGCCAGTTCTGCCGGCGTGATGAATTTGGCATAATCGTGTGTGCCACGGGGTAAGAGCCGCAGCAGGTATTCGGCGCCGATCACGGCGAATAGATAAGACTTGGGATTGCGATTGAGCGTGGAGAAGAATACATGGCCGCCCGGTTTGACCAACGCGGCGCAGGCGCTGACGATGGCGGCGGGGTCGGGCACATGCTCCAGCATTTCCATACAGGTGACGACGTCGTAGGTGGCCGGCTCTCGCGCAGCGAGCGCTTCTGCTGCGATCAATTCATAGCGCACGGTGATGCCGGTTTCCAGGCTGTGCAGGTCGGCAACTTTCAATGCTTTTTCGGAAAGATCGATGCCGGTGACCTTGGCGCCTTTTCGGGCCATGCTTTCGGCCAGGATGCCGCCGCCGCAGCCGATGTCGAGCACGGTCTTGCCCTGCAAGGGCACACGCGCATTGATCCATTCAAGGCGCAGCGGATTGATTTCGTGCAGCGGGCGGAATTCGGAAGTGGGGTCCCACCAACGGTGGGCCAGGTCACTGAATTTCTGAAGTTCTATCGGGTCGGCGTTCATGACAGCATGATATAGCATTGGGCAAAAAAAACCCCGCCGAAGCGGGGTTTGTCGATCTTCGATCTTGCTGGATCGGTATTGCGATTACTTCTCGACGTTGCGTGTACCAACGACTTCGATTTCCACGCGGCGATTCTTGGCGCGGCCTTCGGCAGTCTTGTTGTCGGCGACAGGTTGTTTCTTGCCCTTGCCTTCGGTGTAGACACGGTTGGCTTCGACACCCTTGGAGATCAGGTATGCCTTGACTGCATCAGCGCGGCGAACCGACAGCTTCTGGTTGTAGGCGTCGCTACCGACCGCGTCAGTATGGCCGACGGCGATGATCACTTCCAGGTTCATGCCTTGCAGCTTGGAGGTCAGGTCGTCGAGCTTGGCTTTGCCTTCTGGCTTCAAGACGGCTTTGTCGAAGTCGAAGAATGCGTCAGCAGCGAACGTAACCTTTTCAGCGACGATCTTCGGTGCTGGCTTGGCAACAGGAGCCGGGGTTGGTTCTGCGGCAGGGGCCGGTGCAACTGGTTCTGGTGCTGGAGCCGGTGGGGTGATCGGCTTGTCGCAACCTTCTACGGCATCGGCCGGGGTCCAGTAGTTGGTGTGCCAGCAAAGGCCGAACGGATCGCGAACGATGTAGCCGCTGCTGTCTTGAACATAGGCGCTGTATGGCTTTGGTGCCTTGATGTCGTCATAAGCATAGGACGACAAAGAAATGAGAGCTGCGGACGCAGCAAGGGCCAATTGTGCTAGTTTTTTCATATTATTCCTCTTGGTTCAGATATCCGCAGAGAGACTGCGCAAAAATGACAACTTAAAATCGAATGGTATCACTTGTTTAATGCCGTAATGTAACGGTTGCGTTACATGTGAGCGTGACAAGAATCTACCCTGCCGTCATTTTGCCACAGGCTTCACCGTGGTGCAGGTTGCCAAATAGTACAAGGGGTCTTTTTAGTCGATTGTGGTGCGTTTGCAACGGAAACGACCAGCAATTAACTCCCACTCAACAGAGACCAATCGTCAAGTGGCTTGGTTCCCGGACTTTGATGTGAAACGGTAAAGTATTTCTCTTCGTTTTCACAAAAATGGTGCAAAAGCGGCGTAGCCGCTATGTCATCGCCGGTGCCGGCATCAAAACGGCGCTTAATTTAAGCGTCGTTTTTAGCTCGTCGGTCGGCTTCGATTAGCGAAGTGGTTGCCTAGCCTGTGTGGAAACTGGGGATGGCAATCAGCGTGTCGATCCATGCACTTCTATGGTCACGCGGCGATTCGGCGCCAGGCAATCGATCAGCTTTTTCTGCGGCTTGACCTTGTCGCATGGCGCCAATTCCTGCGCCTTGCCGAGTCCGCGCTGCTCGATCGGCGCCTGAATCCCGCTACTCTTTAGATAGCCGGCCACGGTGGCAGCACGCTTTTCCGAGAGTTTGAGGTTGTAGGCATCAGAACCAAGCCGGTCCGTATAACCTGTCACGACGATGGCTTGCACGCTTGCGCAATTAGTCAGTTTGCTGCGGAAATCGGTGTCGAGCCCGTGCTTGGCGCCTTCGCTCAAGTTGGCATGGTCAAAGCTGAAGGTTTCGTCGCTTTGCAAAACAAAGGTGAAATCGCAGGGCTTCGGCGCGGGTGGAGGTGGCGGCGGCGGTGGAAGGACTGCAGGCGTGCTTTGCGTGACGATAGGCGGTGCAATTGCACTTACCACCGGCGGAATAAGATCGCCATCGCAACCCATGACGGCATCGGCCGGGGTCCAATAATTGGTGCGCCAGCAAAGACCGGTATTGCTGCGGACAATCACGCCGCGCGCGTCCTGAAGGTAGGCACTATAAGGCGTCTTGGCTTTGATGTCGTTGGACGTATCGGCAACGGCATGGGCCGATACGGCGATTGCCAGCGTGAGCGCAAGGTGTTTTTGCATAAGGATCTCTTGTTGAATTAAGGGAGAGAATGTTGCAAATTCTCCAAGCGGTATTTAAACATATTTTTGTTGCCATCTGCGTAATCTCTCCTATTTCTGCAGCCCTTTCTCGTTCAAACCCTGCCGCTCTTTCCTCTGGTTTCAGACTACCTGTTGCGTGTCCATAGGTCGGTCTACTTGATCACCGCTGCCGACTGCGTCGCCGTGGGCTCCTTGCCCATATGCCGCTTCCCCAGCCAGTTCCGTATCGGGATATCGTAGAACCTCAGGAACAAGTAGGCCAGCGCCACGCAAACCGAATAGGTGGCCACTGCGACGGGCAGCGCATCTGACAATGCCATTTGACGATTGGCAACCCACGCGAAATAGGTGTAAACAAAGGGGTAGTGGATGATATAGAGGGGATAGGAAATGCTACCCAAAAACCCGCACACTTTGTCCGATAAACTATTTTTCAGATCCCCGCACGCACCCAGATAGACCACTAGCGGGAAGACAAAAATAATGCAGAGACATTCATATAGCCCGTTCTTCCACAAGTCGTGCTCGCCTCCAAATCGCGGCAGCGCCAGCGCAGCAACGATCATCACGCTGCTCAGCAAGAAGGCATGCTTCACTTTTGCCGGTTGCGTGATTCGCGACAATAACA
>DATBQE010000077.1:0-36488 GCA_036561005.1 Burkholderiaceae bacterium
TGCCGAAATGCGGCTCGACAAAATCCGGCTTGAGGTCAATGGCGCGTTCCAGTGCATCCCTGGCTTCATCGAGCCGGCCCTCGGATTTAAGCGTATTGCCGAGATTGCTGAATGCCTCGGCATAGTCGGGATTGAACTTGATGGCCTGCCGGTAACACCCTTCAGCTTCGGCAATCCGGTCCTGGTCATGCAGTGTATTGCCCAGATTATTATGCGCGCTGGCGAAGTCGGGCCGCAGTTCGAGCGCCTTCCGGAAATTGGCTTCGGCATCGGCAAATCGGCCTTGTTTCTTGAGCGATACGCCAAGGTGGTTGTGGGCTTCGACGAGTTCCGGATTGAGAACCAGAACCTGCCGATAGCAGAGTTCCGCTTCCTCAGCGCGTTTTTGCGACATCAGGCTATCGCCCAGATGAAAGTAAGCGTCGGTATAGGCGGGGCGCGATGCGATTACCTCGCGATAGGCGGCCTCAGCCTCGTTATGCCTCTCCTGATCGCGCAAAGTATTGGCCAGGCTGCAGCGTGCTTCGTGAAATTGCGGTTGAATTTCTACCGCAGTTCGATATTCAGTTTCGGCATCGGCATGACGCTGGAGGCACGCTAAAATATTGGCCAGGTTGTAGTGCGCCTGCGCATCATCAGGTGTCAAGTCCACGGCGCGCCTGAAACTGGCTTCCGCTTCGGCGAAGCGTTCCAGGCTGCTCAAGACGATGCCGAGGTTACTATGCGCCTGGGCAAACTCAGGGTGGCTTGACAGTGTTGCGCGATAACTGGATTCCGCCTCGTCGAATTTCTCTTGTTGTTGCGTGGCCACGCCAAGATTGTAGTGCGCCTCGACATAAGCCGGATTGATGGCCAGCACGTGCCGGTAGCTGCATTCGGCGTCGTATGCCCTGCCTAGTTGCAGCAACGTATTGCCGAGGTTGTAGTGTACTTCGGCGTCGTCCGGCAGTAGTTCCGCCGCCCTGGATTGCGCCGCCAGCGCATCCGCGTGGCGCTGCAGTTTCTTCAGGATCGCACCGAGCAACATCCAGCCCATTCCAAATCGGGGATGCGAGGCGGTCATGGCCCGACCCAGCACCTCAGCCTCGACATAGCGCTGTTGTGCGAATACGGCAAGCACTTGCTCCATCTCTGACTGTGAAGGCCGATTATTCAAGCCAATGGATTTCCCGGATGTTTTTGCAAGTTGCTCATGCATCGTGAATTTCTTTTCCATTCAACTGAAAGCGTGAAATCGTAGCACCGAAATCGCGTTCAAAGTCGCACAATGGATTCCAAGCAAACGTCGACTGCAAGGCGATTGATGACGGTGCGGCGCGGCAATGTTTCTTCTGAAGAATTTGTTGCAGCTTATCGGCAATGCAGATTTCCCCCGCCCGCGAGGGCGAGGGAAAGTGCATTTCGACGATATACCGGTTGCTTTGAAGGAATCAAAAAAAAACTTCCTGCAATGAACCGGCATTGAGCCAGGGTGTAGCCAGAGTGGCTGGAGGAAGTTGCAGGTTCTAGCGCACAACTTGAACGCAAAACCATGTACTCTCCTTGAAACTTCCTCATTATGCTGTCTATTGAGCGATATGCCCCCGCAGCGTTTTTACTGAAACAATGTTCCACAATGTTCCAGTATCGTAGGCGTGAACTCCGCAACTATCAGCCTCGACGAATCTCTTGTTAGCAATCTGTGTGCCAGCGCTCGAAACGACAGCAGTCTTCCGTGCCACTGACAGTCAAAGCCTTGTGCGGCCTTAATCCTATGAAGTCGAACGCCAGCAGCGGCGAATCCGTGGCTGATCGCCAATCGCAAATATGGGAAAAAGGCCTTAAGGCTTTTGCAATTTTGCCAAAATAGGTTACGCCTTAATGGCGAACGTGCATGTCGTTTGCGCATCACCTGCGTATCGCCAACATAACGTCTACATGCGTAATGCGCGCGCATGGCGGCACCGAATTCCTTTATCATGGCCTGTGGAAATAAATGGTGTGGATGAGACCATGGAAAAATTTGCTCTCGATACTGAAGTCGCGCAGCTGGAAGCCGACTTGCAGTGCAGGCGAGGCGGGTCGCGACTCGACGTGCTCGTGCCTTTGGCATGGCACCTGCGCGAACGCGACACGCGGCGGGCCTTGGAGCTGGCTACGGAAGCCCAGACCCTGTTATCAGAGGCGGGCGTGGCAGAGCATGAACGGCAACGCATGGCAGCGCGCATGTGCCTGATTTCCGGCGAAGCCAAATGGTTGTTTTCGGAATTGCTTGAGGCGCACAAATTGGCGCGCCAAGCCTTGCAAGTCTTTGAAGCGCTGGGGGATTTTGCCGGCTGTTCCGACGTGCATTGGCTGCTGGCCTCAATTTCTTCAGACGACCATACCATTGCAGATACGGACGGAGAGCTGGAGCAATGCGCCGCCGATGCCGATCGTGCCGGCGACCGCTTGCGTGGCGATGTGGCGCGCGCATTTATCGCCGTCCGCAGCTCGCACCGGGACCCGCATCATGCCAAGGAACTATGGGGCAAGACACTCCCGGTCGACACGTCCGTTGTGCATCCCGCGCTGGCAACCTGGGTCGAGCGCGTTTGGGCGAGCTTCGCCATGCAGGTCGGCGATTTCGGGCACGCTGTGACCTGCAGCATGCAGGCGCATGAAAGCGCGCTCGCATCGGGGCAGTTGCGCAGGGCGGTTCATTCTGCCGTCAATGCCAGCGATTGCTTCAATTATCTGAACGATTACGATTCGGCTTTTGAATGGGCGCAGCGCGGCCTGAATCTGGCGCGCACCACGTCGTGGCCGGTAAGCACGGGCGCATGCCTGACGCAAATGGGCGAGACCCTGCGCAAGCTGGGCCAATTCGATGCAGGACGTGATTTATTGCACGAGGCATTGCAGGCATTGCGTCCTTGCATGGCTTCGCGCTCCTATGCCAACGCGCTAAACTATTTGGGCTGTCTGGAAAATGACAGCAGGCAACACCAGGTTGCACTGGTTCACTTTCAGCAACTGATGCATATTTCCGACGAACTGCGTCAAACCGAGTTCCAGATTACGTCGCGTACCGGGCAGGCGCTCGCCCTATCGCAAATGGGCCGGGAAGAGGAAGCGCGCGGGTTGGCCAAGACTGCCCTCAAACTGGCACGCGACAAGCGCGACCCGCTGGAGGAAATTTATGCCTTGAAGGTGACGGCCGAACTGCATAAGCACAGCGCATCCGCAGCGAGGGCCGGCTCGGCCGTGGTCGCCAGTAACCACCCGGCCGCAGAAACGCCGCTGTATTTTCTCAGCCAGGCCATCGAGGTTGCGGGCTCCATGGAAGGCTTCTTGATCGACAGCAGCCTGTACGATCTGGTGGCCGAGGAATATGCGAAGGCGGGCGACTACGAGAAAGCCTATGCCGAAACGCTCAAGGCGAGCGCCGCGCGCGCCAAGGCGTATCGGCAGGAAACCGCCAACCGCGCCATCGCCATGCAAATTCAGCACCGCACTGAACGCGCGCGCGAAGAAGCGCAGCACTTCAAGAGCCTGGCCGAAGTCGAAGCCAGGCGCGCAGAGATGCTGCACCAGAACAGCCAGACGCTCGAACGCCTCTCCGCAATCGGGCGCGAAATTACCGCCCACATCGACGCAGCGGCCGTATTCCAGGCGCTTGATCGCCACGTGCACGCGATGCTCGATGCGCACGTATTGAACATCTGGCTGGTGGAAGGCAACAAGGTCAAGATGCGCTTCGGCGTCGAGGAAGGAACGCCGTTGCAGCAGGTTGAAGTCACGCTCGACAGCGAGATTTCCAATGCCGCCCGCTGTGTCCGCGAATTGCGCGAAATATACGTGCATTCAACTGTGGGCCAGCTTGGTCCTTCGCACGTTTCCGGCACCCGCCCCATGCTCAGTTGCCTGTTCGCGCCGCTGGCAGTCGGCGACACGGTATTCGGCGTCCTGTCGATTCAATCGCCGCGCGAAAACGCCTACGGCGAGCGCGAATTGCAGATCTTCCGCACATTGCTGGCCTACGGCTCAGTCGCGCTGGCCAATGCCGCCAATGCACGCAAGCTGGCGGATGTGAATATCGAGCTGGAACGGCAAAGGATGGCGACCTTGCTGGTGCATGCCGGAAAAATGATGGCGGTCGGAAAATTGGCCAGCAGCGTGGTTCATGAAATGAGCCATCCGGTGGGCAGCATATCGATGCTGACCGATGCGATCCAGACTTTGCGGGAAAAAAACCGCGATGCCGAAGCGCTCGACGTGACCTTGCGCATAGGCCGCGAAGTCAATCGCCTGCGCGGGCTGATTTTGCGCCTGCGCAAATTTGCCAGGTCCGACCCGGCGGATGTCGCAGCAATTGGCTTGCACGCGGTCATGGATGACGCGCGTCAGTTATACCTGCACCAGCTCGATATGGAAAATGTCCAGTACCTTGAAGAAATCGAACCCGTCTCCGTGTTGGTCGATTCGGAGCGCCTGAGCCTGGCCGTCGCCAACATTGTGCTCAATGCCTGCGACGCGATGACCGCCCGTTCGAATAAACTGGTGCGCATGAAAACCCGCGTGGACGGCGAATGCGTGCGACTATCCATTCGCGACAACGGACCGGGGCTTGCGCCCGAGGTGCTGGAGCGCATCATGGAGCCGTTCTTCACCACCAAGCCTGACGGGCTGGGCCTGGGCCTTTCCATCAGCGCCGAATCCCTGGCCTCGATGAATGGTGCCATCGAGGTATGCAATCACCTTGATGGCGGGGCCGAATTCACGCTGGTCATTCCTCTTGCGCCGGCAACCATGCAACTTGAGAGCGTCTGAAAACCATGCAAAGCGAAGCAAAAATAAAAATTGCGGTCATTGAAGACCAAACGGGTTTTCGCGAAAGCCTGGAACTGGTGTTGCAACTCGCAGAATTCGATGTCTGCAGCTTCGCTAATGCCGAGGACGCCATGGCGCAATTGCCGAATTTGGCGCCGGACGCCGTATTGACCGATCTGCAGTTGCCCGGCATGGACGGCGTGGAGGTCATCAAGCGCTGCCGCGAACTAACACCTGAATTGCCGGTGGTGATGATGACGGCGCATGGCAATGTGCCGACCGCAGTGCAAGCGATGCATAGCGGCGCCTACGACTTTATCGAAAAACCCTTTTCCAACGAAAGGCTGATCGCCACATTGCGTCGCGCCAGCGAAAAGCATCGCCTGATCATGGAGAACCGCTCCCTGCGCTCCACTCTGGCCGAGGCCTCGGGCATGAACGGCGTATTGTGCGGCGAGAGTGCGGTGATGAAGCGCCTGCGCACAACCATTTTACGTGTAGCCCCCGCGCCGGCCGACGTCCTGATCTCAGGTGAAACCGGCACGGGAAAGGAATTGGTCGCCCATCTGATTCACACCTTCAGCAAGCGCAGCGGCAATTTCGTCGCCGTCAATTGCAGCGCCATCCCCGAGGCCCTATTCGAAAGCGAACTATTTGGCTATGAGGCCGGGGCATTCACCGGGGCACAAAAGCAACGCATCGGCAAGATCGAGCATGCCGATAACGGCACCTTGTTCCTTGACGAAATCGACAGCATGCCTTTTGCCATGCAGGCGAAGTTGCTGCGCGTGCTGCAAGAGCGCGAAGTGGAACGAATTGGTTCCAACAATGTAATACCTGTCAATTTGCGTGTGGTCGCCGCCACCAATAACGATATCAAGGTGCTGGTCGAGCAGGGTAAATTTCGCGCCGACCTTTTTTATCGCCTGAACGTTGTCGCCCTGCAATTGCCGCAATTGCGCGAGCGGCTCGAAGACATACCGCTGCTGTTTCATAATTTCCTCGAAATGGCGGTCATAAGGTTCGAATCGCCGCCGGTCGAGCCAAGCCGTGAAATTCACGAGCGCCTGCTTGCCTATCATTGGCCGGGCAATGTGCGTGAACTCAAGAACGCCGCCGAACGCATCGTGTTGGGTCTGCCCTTGATCGAAGGAGAAGAGGATGCAGAAGCGGGGCCGAGCAAGCGTTCGCTCAAGGACTCCATATCGGCAATCGAGCGCTTACTGCTGGAATCGGCGTTGCGTCGCAGCCAAGGCGATCTGCAAATGATTTGTACAGAGCTGGATGTGACGCTTTCTTCGCTTTACCGAAAGTTGAATGCTTACGGACTTGAACCTGATTCATTCCGCAAAAAATGAGGAACGCCGCTGATCGCTTGTCTGCCCCGATGCGGCCAAGACCGGCTGAGTGCATTTTCTTACCGGCAAAACCCCGAACGCGCCGGCCAGGTTTTCCATGGTTCTCGCAGCGCTGCGGCTTGCGAGCCGGGTCATGAATTGGTTCGCGAAATGCCGCGCAGGATTATTTATGGTTGACGTGGCGACGATTCTCAACGATCCTGTGTGGCAAAATGGGAAAGGATTCCAATTTTGCCTGTTTTGCGAGATTTTGACCGATTCCCCGGGCGGAAATACCCAGCAAAGTGGAATTTTTTGGCATTGATTTCACCTGGCCGCGTCTGCCGCGCAGACTTCCGAAAGGTGGGCCAAGCGCGTTCGTGCCGAGGCGATATTACATATTGGAGACGAGACGATGAAGAAGATTTTCAAAACTGCCGCGTTGACGGCCTTGACGGTTGTCATTATGACTTTGGGCACCGATGCCGCATGGGCGGACGCAAAGAATCCCAAGATCGGATTTTCGATTGATGATTTGCGGGTCGAACGCTGGGTGCGCGACCGCGAATATTTTACGGCGGCGGCCGAACAGCTCGGCGCCAAGGTTTATGTCCAGTCTGCCGACGCCAATGAGCAAAGGCAGATTGCGCAAATTGAAAATTTGATCTCGCGCGGCGTAGACGTGATCGTCATCGTGCCTTACAACGCCACCGTTCTCAATAACGCAGTTCGTGAGGCGAAGAAGGCCAATATCAAAGTGGTTTCTTACGACCGGCTGATTCTTAACGCCGACATCGATGCCTATATTTCCTTTGACAACAGACAGGTTGGCGAAATGCAGGCCCAGGGTGTGGTGCAAGTCAAACCGAAAGGCAACTATTACCTGTTAGGCGGGGCGCCGACCGACAACAATGCCAAGATGCTGCGCGAAGGGCAGATGAAGGTGCTCCAACCGCTGGTGGACAAGGGCGACATCAAGATCGTCGGCAAGCAATGGGTCAAGGACTGGAGCGTGTCCGAAGCCATGGCCATTATAGAAAATGCGCTGACGGCCAACAACAACAAGATCGATGCCATCGTCGCGTCGAACGACGGCACGGCCGGTGGCGCAATCCAGGCGTTGGCTTCGCAAAAATTGAGCGGCAAGGTCGCAGTATCCGGTCAGGACGCGGACCTGGCAGCTGTGCGCCGCGTCATCGCAGGGACCCAGACGATGAGCGTCTACAAACCCCTGAAGCTGCTTGCGTCCGAGGCGGCGAAGCTATCGGTGCAATTGGTGCGCAATGAAAAACCAGCCTTTAACGCCCAATACGAAAATGGCACAAAGAACGTCGACACCGTTTTGTTGAAACCGACACTCTTGACCAAGGCCAATATGGATGTTCTGGTCAACGATGGCTTTTATACCAAGGCCCAGCTCTCGCCACAATAAGAAGTCGTTTCAAAATGACCATGGCGTTGTTGCCGCTCCGAGTCGTACAGGTGTACTGCCTTCGTCACGGCGCCTAGCCCCGCTCATTTCGAAACGACTTCTAAGGCGGCTCGTAGCGACTGACTCAATCCTCTCCGCGAGAATCTGTATGTCCGATTATTTGCTCGAAATGAAAGGCATCGTCAAGCAATTCGACGGTGTCTACGCGCTCAACGGCATTGACCTGAAAATCAAACCGGGGGAATGCGTCGGCTTGTGTGGTGAAAACGGTGCGGGAAAGTCCACGCTGATGAAGATTCTATCGGCTGTCTATCCGCACGGCACCTGGGATGGCGAAATCCTCTGGCAAGGCAAGCCGTTGCAGGCGCATTCGATCCGCGAAAGCGAAGCAGCCGGAATCATCATTATTCATCAAGAGTTGATGCTGGTGCCGGAATTGTCCGTGACGGAAAACCTGTTCCTCGGCAACGAACTGACCCGAGCAGGCGGGCGCATGGATTATCCCGCCATGAACCGCCGCGCGGAAGAACTCCTGCAGGAGTTGAAGCTGCCCGATGTGAATGTGGTGCTGCCCATCATGAACTATGGCGGCGGGCACCAACAACTGATCGAAATTGCCAAGGCGCTCAACAAGCAGGCCAAGCTGCTGATTCTCGACGAGCCTTCGTCGGCGCTGACGTCGAAGGAAATCGAGGTGCTGCTTGAGATCATACGCGGGCTCAAGGCCAAGGGCGTGGCATGCGTCTACATTTCCCACAAGCTCGATGAGGTGGCGGCGATCTGCGACACCATCGTCGTCATTCGCGACGGAAAGCACATCGCGACGACACCGATGCAGGAACTGGACGTCAATCGCATCATCACGCAAATGGTGGGGCGCGAAATGAACCAGTTGTATCCGCAACGCGAATATGTGCCTGGGGAAGTCATTTTCGAGGCCCGCCACGTCACCTGCCATGACATCGACAAGCCGGAGCGCAAGCGCGTCGACGATGTATCGTTTGCGCTGCGCAAGGGGGAAATCCTGGGCATAGCCGGCCTGGTCGGCTCCGGTCGCACGGAGCTGGTTTCCGCGCTGTTCGGCGCCTATCCCGGACGCCATAAAGCCGATGTCTATTTGAACGGAAACAAGGTCGATGTTCGTACGCCGCTAAAAGCAATTCGCGCCGGGCTCGCATTGGTGCCCGAGGACCGCAAGCACCATGGCATTGTCGCCGACCTCGACGTCGGGCAAAACATCACCCTTGCGGTGCTTGGTTCCTATGCGCGCTATACGCGCATCGACCGCGAGGCTGAATTGTCTGCCGTAAGCGAGCAGATAGGCAAGCTGGCACTCAAGACTGCCAGCCCTTTTTTGCCGATTACCAGCCTGTCGGGCGGCAACCAGCAAAAAGCAGTGTTGGCGAAAATGTTGCTGACCCGGCCTCAGGTGTTGATTCTCGATGAGCCGACGCGCGGTGTCGACATCGGCGCCAAATTCGAAATCTACCAGCTGATGTTCGAGCTCGCCAGTGAAGGCATGTCCATCATCATGGTCTCATCCGAATTGGCCGAAGTGCTCGGTATCTCTGATCGCGTTCTGGTGATGGGCGAGGGGAAATTGCGCGGCGACTTCGTCAACGAAGGGCTGACCCAGGAAACGCTATTGGCTGCCGCACTCGACCAGCAGGCTGCGCTGGCGGCCCGCTTGCACTAACTCTTCACCCGATCAGATGGCAGACCCATGAATCAAATCAAAATCAAACAGCTGTTCACGCAATACAAGATGTTGGCGCTGGTGATTGCCATTGCCGTCATCTGGAGCTATTTCAGTTGGAAAACCGAGGGCGGTTTTGTCTCGCCACGCAATTTGTCCAACCTGATGCGCCAGATGTCCGTGACCGGCATCGTCGCTTGCGGCATGGCGTTTGTAATTATCGCCGGGGAGATAGATCTTTCGGTCGGGTCTCTGCTCGGCTTGCTCGGCGGTGTGGCAGCAGTGCTTGATGTTAGCCACCATTTCCCCCTGCCCCTGACCGTACTGCTGGCTCTCTGCTGCGGCCTGCTGCTCGGTGTCTGCAATGGTTATTTGACGGCCTATGTCGGCATTCCCTCGTTTATTGTCGGTCTGGGCGGGATGCTGGCTTATCGCGGCATTGTGCTCGGTGTGACCGACGGTGTCACCATCGCGCCAGTTTCGCCGGAACTGGTGTTTCTCGGACAGGGTTACTTGTCGGTTGAGCTTGGTGTCGTTCTTGGCATTGCGCTGTTCGCGCTGGCATTGTTCCTGACATGGCGCCAGCGCAGCAGCCTGGAAAAGCACAAACTGACAGTAACTCCGCTGTGGCGCGATATTGTTCGGTTGCTTGCCATCGCACTGGTGCTCATTGCGTTCGTCCGTACCTTGAATAGTTACGAAGGCATACCGCTGCCGGTGCTGCTGTTGTTTGCACTACTCGGCGCATTCACTTATCTCGCAACGCAAACCGTGTTTGGGCGGCGTATTTATGCGGTTGGCAGCAACATGGAGGCGACACGCTTGTCCGGCGTGGACGTGCGCTCAGTCAAACTGTGGATATTCGGCATCATGGGCCTCATGTGCGGCTTGGCCGGTCTGATCAACACTGCGCGCCTCGCAGCAGGGTCGCCTTCGGCGGGCACCGGGGGCGAACTCGACGCGATTGCCGCTTGCTTCATCGGTGGCACGTCGATGCGCGGCGGCTCGGGCACTGTGCATGGCGCCCTGATCGGCGCGCTGGTCATGGCCAGCCTCGACAACGGCATGTCGATGCTCGATGTCGATACCTATTGGCAGATGATCGTCAAAGGGGCGATTCTCACGCTGGCAGTGTGGGTTGACGTGGCAACCCGGTCGGGAAGGCGCTGAGCTTCGGAGACAAGCGGGATTCAAGGCCGGCGAAAGCCTCACGGTTGGCCGGGTGATCGACCTGGGCCCATAAGGCTTGTTCGATCACCCCGCCAATCGTGCGATTCGTGTTCAGGTTGATGTTGACCGAATCACCCGGGCGTTGTAGGGTACTACGCCCGATGACCGCCGTAGCGTATTACGCGTGATTACTGACCAAAATTCTGCGACGTCAACGTCATCGGCGAAGTTGTTACGCCGGCCATGGCCATGCGTCGCGCCACGCCGTTGATTTTTGCCTGGTAGGCATCATAGGTTGCGAGCAAATCGAGGTTCTTGTCGGTTGAATGGCTCAGACCAGACAATACTTCTTGCGATATCACGCAATCGCGCTGCTGATATTCGACAATAACGCTGAAGGCCACGCCGTCAGTCGTCAAGTGCGGTTCTTTGGTAACGGTGCTCATCATGATTCCCGGTTCTTCATCGCAGAGGAAATCCGATGGAAGTCCCGGTGCAACGCAGTACATCTTACTGCTTGAAAACTCCAACGGAATCGTCAATCCTGCAATCGCGACATAGCGGCCAAGCGACCGTGTTGCCGAGCACCGCTTCGCCAAAGATGCGTCTTGATCTTGTGGCGACCGGCCTTATAGCGCCGCTTTACGCCGCTCGGCGGCACAGGCCGACTTTGTGCCAGGCGTCGAACCTGACAAGCTTGCGCCCATTCTGGCCATCATGTCAATCAACTTGGGATTTGGTTCGGATTCGAAACGTGAAAAGGCATGTGTTGCCGCGCTTTACCCGCCTCTCGGGACGGGTAAAGCGATCGGTTGCTACAGTTTTGGCTTATTTTGCCGGCGGCACAACGACGATGGTATCGCCGCCGGTCTTGCCTGGCTCGCCCTTGGCGCCGTTGGCACCATTTGAACCGTTCGAACCATTGGTGCCGTCGTTGCCTGTTGCACCGGTTTGACCTTGTGGCCCGGGAGCGCCTGGTGCGCCGGCTGGCGCGGCTTGTCCGTTTGCTCCGTCATTGCCGGTGGCACCGGTAGCGCCTGTTGCGCCGGCCGGACCCGGAACGACCACCGTTACTGGTGCTGGTGTGTTAGTGGCAGGGCGGTCGCAAGCGGCCAGGCCAAGGGTAGCGATCATTGTTGCTGACAGTATCAAATATTTCATTGTGAATCTCCTGATTGGTGGTGGAAAACGTTGTCGGGTAAAGGTTGCCGCATGGCACCCGACGTGAATCGCCGGCATTGGACGCTGTCGATCGAACTGCTAGGAGCCATCTTCTGCGCAATGCCGCGTGCGTAACATGTCGCAACATGTTGTTGACCACGCATTAATAAATTCACTGAGCGCAGATTAAACGAGAGCAAGCTTCGGCTCCGTTCGGTGGCACACAGAGTTGTGCTTCAAATCGGCGTCAGGGGCAAAAGAGAGGCAAACACCTGACTTCCAACGTGCATTGCCGACTTAATGCATGAAGTGGCCGGTGCCGAGTAACCCGATCAATCCAATGACGATGAGGTAAATCGCAACAATGAAATTCAGCAAACGTGGAATGAAGAGAATCAGGATGCCCGCGATTAACGAAACGATGGGGACCAGGCTGAGATTAATGTTCATGCTGTTGTGCTCCAATAAATTCAATCGTCGTTCTTGAACCCGGCGGCTCTTGACGAAAGTCGGGTCCTCATTAATGTGATCCGAGTGTCGAGTCTAGTGGCGATCTCCGAATTGTTTCCGTTCGTTAGCGAACCGAGTGTGAATTTATCTTGCTGCACGCGAGTGCCTCATTTCGTGCGAAAGCGGTTTGTGTGCGCTTGCGCACTGAGCTTCCCTCGGCAACGGCTTATAACCTTTCCTGAAGGCGCCATTCAAGCGCTGCCGTTGTCGGCATCGTGCGTCAACGTCGAGTGCGAGCATGCTGCTGTGATGCAAATTCGCGGCGCGGCCGCTTTCATCCATTTCCAACGAGAGGTCATCATGCACGAAGTAAAGAAATCAGCAGGCGAAGGGCTCGATATCGTCGCCATTCGCGCTGCCGCAAGGAATTTTTCCGATGGCGCAGTCACAGCCGGCTATCAGGCGGATCGACTCGATGTGATCGCAATGTTGAACGGCGCATTGGCGACCGAGCTGGTTTGCGTCTTGCGCTATAAGCGCCACTATTACACTGCCAACGGCCTGCAGAACGGCCCGATCAAGGCGGAATTCCTGCAACATGCCTTGGAAGAACAGGCGCACGCCGATCTGCTTGCAGAGCGCATTGTGCAATTGAATGGCGAACCCAATTTCAATCCTGTTGGCATCGCCGAGCGCAGCCACGCCGAATATGACGAATCGAGCAACATTCAAGACATGATCAAGGCCAATTTGATTGCCGAGCGGGTAGCGATTGAATCGTATCGCCAGATGCTGGAAAAGATCGGCAATAGCGACCCAACGACACGCCAGATGCTGGTCTCGATCATGGCGCAAGAAGAAGAGCATGCCGACGACATGCGCGATTTACTGGCCTGAATTTCAGATTTGAGTTGAACGCAGTTTTACATCGATTGATTTTAATAGAAGGAAATTATCATGCTGGAAGAAAATATTCAGACCATTAACAAGGACGTGGACGTTCTGGTCAAGGATGCGCAGGCGTTGTTTCAGGCCGCCACCGCATTGACTGGCGAGAAAGCCGACGAAATGCGCAACCGCGGCATGGTCTTGCTCGATACTGCAATGCAACGCGCGCGGGCAATGCAAACCCGTGCCGTTGCTGCTGGCAAGGATGCGGCATTGACAGCGAACGATTACGTGAAGGAAAACCCTTGGCGTGCGGTCGCAGTGGCTGGCGGTTTCGGTTTATTGCTCGGCATCGCGCTTGGCAATAAATGACGGACTGCGATAACCGGCCCCAGGCCCTGCCTGCGTGCCGGTCGAGCCTTGACTAAGCGGAGCAAGACCCAGGAGACGCATCATCTTGGGGCTTTGTCCATGCGTATCTGATGAGCGCCACCCGCCTGTGAACTCCGGCTGAGATTGTAATATTGCGTAGCGAGGATTAAATGCTGGTTACGCATCATCGCTCCCGAGGCGCACGTCGAGGGATGCGAGGATAGATTCCGGATCTGTCGGTGACTGGAACGCGGCAGCTTCCGCGTCGTGCCGGTCTTTGATCGGCAAGTCGCGGCGCAACTCTTCCAGCAGTTTGATGATCTTCGTGACTTTCTGTTCGGTCAGCAGGTTGACGTGCAACTCAAGGTGGGCGCGTCGTTCCTCCATTTTGGCCAGGCGGTTTTGCTTGATCAATACAACGACAGCCGCAAAAAGCGCACCCAATCCCACCAGACCTTGCAACCAGTAGAACGGCGGCGGATCAAACGCGGGCCCATCGGTGAGCTTGAGGAAGCAGCTGGCCGCTACCCACACCACAACGAAGAGCATGATCGCGCCGAGCCCCAGGGGGCTACCCACGCCTTCGCTGATGGTTTCGAGCATGCGCTGGGATACGGTAATTTTTCGTTCTTCGCGCGTGTAAAACGCCAAAATGGAATCGGTGTGCTGCGCCACGGGATCCAGAACCGAATCACTGGGTTGTTCTCGTTTGCGCTGCGAAGTTGCGGGCGACGGAGTGGTTTCTGTCTTCATACGCGTTTCGGAATCATGCCTTGGTACGTTGTCGCTTTGGCCGCTTCCGAAGTCCTTGTCTATTTCAATATTTTGTCCGGTCATCGTCCATTGAATTGCTTTTCGCTACCGTGCGGTAACGTACTGACCGCGCGCCAGCTTGCTTGTATCTTCAGTTGGAACAAAACTATCGGGGGAGATCCGGATGCATACGCAACGACGTTCAAGCGCCTTCGATTCAATTCTTTCAATGCGACCCGGCATGCCGAAGCGCCCGGCGTTGCATCTTGAGGGCAATTTACGCAAAGTCCTGCTGCTCGCGTTGTTTGGTGTCACCATGTCCATGCCGGCATTGTCGGCACCGCTGGTTCTCCCGCCGCTGCAGAGTCCGGCTAATCAGGAGCATCATGTCGGCAAGATTGTCTTTGTCGAACTGGTGACGCCCGATATTGCCCGAGCCAAGCGATTTTACGGCGAGTTGTTCGGCTGGACATTTCGCGACATGCAGGATGGTGGCATCGTTTATGCCGAAGCGTCGCTGTACGGACGTCCGGTCGCTGGGTTGATTCAAAAAAATGTCGCAGCCGGTGAACACCGGCAGCCGGCCTGGTTGAGCTTCATCGCTTCACGCGATGTAGATTCGGTCGCGAAGACCGTCGTGGAGCACGGCGGCAAAACGCTCTTTTCACCACATAGTCTGCCCAATCGCGGCCGCGAGGCGGTTTTTTCCGACCCGCAAGGCGCTGTGTTTGCCGTGCTGGCATCGAGCAGTGGCGACCCGGCTGACGTTATGGCGGTGCCGGGCGAATGGATTTGGAGTTCCCTTATCACCACCGATCCCGACGCGGCAGCCGCTTTCTATCAGGCTTTGTTCGACTACGAAGTATTCGAATTGCCCGCCAGCCCCGGCGCGGAGCATGTGATGCTTGCATCCGAAAACTATGCCAGGGCCAGTGCCAATTCGCTGCCGCATGAAAAGGCAATCACACCGCCGCACTGGCTTAATTATGTGCGTGTCGAGAATGTTCCCAAAATGACGGAGAAAGTCATCGCCCTGGGCGGCAAGGTATTGGTCGAGCCGAGAGTGGACCGGCACGGCGGCAAGATAGCCGTCGTATCGGATCCCGGCGGCGCAACCTTCGGCGTGATCGAATGGCCGGACACCGAAAGCAAAGAGGTGGGCAAATGAAATCATTAGTGTTGCGCTGTGCATCGCTGCTCGCGACGACTGCATTGATCGTGCCGGCGGCCATGTTGGTTGGTTGTGTTGTTGCCGGCGGTGGAGGTTACGGCAATGGAGGTGGTGGCGCGGAAATTGGGATTGGCGTCGACTACTACGAGCCGTTTGGCGGCGTCTATGGCGACTGGGCGCCGGGCTATCGGGTCGGACCATATCGCGATGGCGGGCATGGCCGCGGCGAGGGCGGTTCCAGACCGCATGCATACCGACCGGCGCCCGGGTCGCACCCGATGCCTTCCATACCTGGCCGCCCGCGCGGATCACGCTGAACGTTGCGCTTGCCCGGCAATAGTTCGATAGTGCGCGCAGGAACGCGGGCGCACTAAATATTTTTAGTTTTCATATCAATTTTTTTAATCACAAGGACTACTACCATGTCGCAAAGAGATGAATACATCGCAAAAATGAAGCTGCAACTCGACGAGATCAACCTGTCGATCGCGGAATTCGAAGCCAAAGCGCACGCTGCACGGAAAGACGCGGAAACCACATACCAGGAAGGCCTGGCGAAATTGCGCCTGGAGTCCAAGCTTGCATTGGACAAACTGGAAGAGCTCAAGGCGGCCGGCGAAGGAACCTGGGACAAGCTGGTCATTGAAACGGACAAATTGCGCGATGCCTTCGTCCATTCATACCATTACTTCAAATCGCATTTCTGATACCGGAAAATAAAATATGAGCCTCATTCTGATAGTTCTATTGGTGCTGTTGCTGGTCGGTGCGTTCCCATCGTGGCCGCATAGCCGCTCCTGGGGGTATGGGCCGAGCGGTATTTCGGGGCTCATTCTCGTCGTGCTCGTGGTTCTTCTGCTCATGGGCAGGATATAACCTGCAAGGCACGTCCTTTTCGATTGCATGAATGGATTGAAGTACGGGCTGCAACACCTTCGCAGGTGTTGCAGCCCGTAACGTGTCAACGACCCAAATCCAACCAAAACTGCAATCTCAAGCGGCCAATCCACCAAGGCTTGCCTGCGTCGACGAAACGTGGATGGGACAAATTGTCGGACCTGCGCCACTGGCAGGATTTGCCGCCTGCTTAATGGCGTCTTAATGCCAATTTGATGGCTGCCATCGCATTGCCCGCAAGGCTTTCCGCTTTTGCGGAAATTCTCCGACTTAATCCGCGACGCTGCAGCTCACGATTGCCGATGAGTCTCCCGGTTGTTTCTTCCACTCTCCCTACGGCGCCTTTGATGGCCCCGTGTAATTGTTTCCTGTTCATGAAGGTCGCTCCGGTTGGTTAGTCGATGAAAAGATATTGCTGCCAGTTTGTCGTGCGACGTAACACAGGTCTGTGCGGCGCCACACGATAGCGAAAAATGGCTGGGCCGGAAACGAAGGATTACCCGCTTGCGCGCCGCGTGCGCTGGGCAACGTCGAATTTACTAAGCGGCCTAGCGCACTGACCGGTCTGGCCAGCATGCGTAGTCTCGTAAGCAATCGTGGCGCTTCCAGGAACTGCAATTCGAGAATATCGAATGTGTGTTTTGGCGCACCTCTTTGTAGCGATGGCCTGATCTGCCGACGCTGATCTTGGATTTCAGAAACTGATCAACTCTGCAGGGCTGCTCGCAATACCGTGGGTAGTTCTCGTTTGCCACTTAAAAGGAAACCATCATGAAGCACGCAAAACTGCTCGTCCCAGTACTGTTTACGATTGCCCTCGCCGGCTGCATCACAGCCCCGGCAGGCCCTGCAGGACCGCAAGGCGCTACTGGCGACACGGGTGCCACCGGTTATACCGGCGCAACCGGCCATCAGGGCAATACCGGTAATACAGGCAATACCGGAAACACCGGTAGTACGGGCAACACAGGCGCAACCGGTGCAACCGGTGGGACAGGTGCAACAGGCGACACGGGCGCCACCGGCTACACGGGTGCAACCGGCAACACTGGCGCAACAGGAAACACCGGCAACACCGGCAATACAGGTGCGACCGGCAATACCGGCGCCAAAGGCAATACCGGCAGCAAGGGTTCCTCCAACGGCACGATCGTAGTCGTCCCTGCTCAGTAAGCTCTAGCAACGCTTATCGCCGGGCTTCAATGCCCGGCACTCAACGCCTCATGCCGCATACCTCTTGGGTGCGCCATGAGGCGTTTAGCATTGTTGGAGGATGTTCGCAACCCGTCCTGCTTGTAGTGCAACCGGAGGCCGCTTATCTCCACGAGTGTCGCCGATATAGCGAACCTATCCGAGAGACACGACTGGGTACGACGATTTTTGCAAGCAAGTGCTACGAGATGGGGATAGATGAAACGCGGGCGGGGACGATAGAAATGATGATGACGCGCTAATACTCTCGCTATTGCTTGATATTAGGCTTGATGTCTGCAGACTTAACCACGAATACCTGAATCTGGCGCCACTACGCAGTTTGTGACACACATGCGACTTCGGGTTTGGCGCAGATTGTGCGCCAAACCCTTTCAACCAATCGTCATCGGAAACCGGATTAGTTCACACGGCGTTCGATTGTGATCTGTTCAACTTCAACGCGGCGATTCGGCTCAAGGCATTCGATCAGAGCCGGGCGACTCTTTTGCGTACATACGACGATTGGATTCGCTTTACCCTTGCCCACTGCCGTGAGACGGTTGGCGTTGACGCCCAGGCTCACCAGATAGTTCTTGACGGCATTGGCACGGCGCTCGGACAGCTTCTGGTTGTATTTGTCCGATCCGATCCGGTCCGTGTAGCCGGTTACGACGACATTGTCGACCTGGGTGTTCTTGTTGAGCGCGTTGGCGATTTCTTCGAGCTTCGGCTGCGGCATGCGCAAGTCGGATTTGTCGAAGGCGAAAAGTTCGGTCGACGACAGGGAAACCTTCTCGAAGCGTGGTGCGGGCGGTGCAGGCGGCGGCGGTGGCGGCGGAGTTTCTGCCATCACGACCGGAGCTGGTTCAGGTGCCGGTGCCGCTGCAACGGCAGGCTGCGCCGGCTTGTCGAATGCGTAAGTGAAGCCGACATTCAGATAATTATTGCTGCTGCGGTCGATCGGAAAATCGGTATTGCGCAGGTAGCCGTGAACGCGGCGGAAATCTGCATCGAGCGACCATTGATCGTTCAAGGAAATTTGCACACCCAGGCCGGCATTGACATAAGGCGCGTAGCCGGATGTTTGGCCGAGAGCGGTATTAACGCGGTCTTCCTGATAGCCGGCGCCGACCAGCAGGAACGGGCGCACCGTCGAGCGCGAAAACATGTATAGCGCGTCGACGCCAAGCAAATTTTGCTGGTAGTGGACGCCATCGCTGCGCGAGCGCGCATAGGTCGTGCCCAACTGAATGTCCCAGCTCTCCGAAATCGGTTTGCCGAAACGCAAGCCGGCTCCTTCGCCGCGATCATTGATTCCGAAACCGGCGTCCGGATCCATCAGGTTCAAGCTCGGCGCAATGTACCAGGATGGGTTGTAGTCGACTGCCTGGGCAAAAACGGTACTTGAGCAAGTGGCGCAAAGTAGTGCGCTAGCGAGAGAAATTTGTTTGAGTCGATTCATGATTTACCTTTGAGTGTGAGAAATATAAATTAATGCAAATTGAAATAAGCACGGCCGTCAATCGGCAGTCCGAGAAATTAATTCAGTTTTCATGCTGGGGCCGACATTACTGACAATTGGCCAAGGTCTCTGTTCGCTGTCGAACACTCGCATTGCAGCCTGAAAATTGTGTCGTTTTTTTTCCACTGGAGAGCGATGCGATAACCGTATTGATAGGCGACGCTGACGCCGATGCGTTCGGCAATTGATCAGGAAAAATATCCATCACCAACAGTTTCCTGGAGTTGCGGAAATGGGAATGCGCCATCGCAACAAGTTATGTACGGTACCGAACTGAGGCGTAAACATTGCTGCATTACCATCTATCAACAGAGTCAATTGCTTGCATCGAAATTGAACACCATCCTTCCGCGCAACCTGACTGCGTTTCAGCGAGCAAGCGCTTGCGCGGTTCACGCGCACCATCGGCGCGCTGTACGTGAAGAAAGAGAAGTTCCCATTGAAAAAAGCCGCAGGAAAATTCCTTCTCGATCTGACGGGAGCAATGAATCTGTCGGCTCCTGCCGACCTTCACGAACGCTATCGCGATGACGAGCCGCCGCTACGCGCTGAATTATTTGGCGTTGTGCAGATGGAAGAACATGGCCGGATCCTGGCCGGAACACACCAGCTCATTGCCGGCAAGGCGAGCGAGCGATTGCTGGCGCGTCTGGCGGATAACGAACTGGTGCTCAACGAAGCCTGCCAGCTCATGGCACAGGCGCTCAAGGATGGACGGCAAATTGCACCGGCAGCAGAGTGGTTGCTCGACAATTTTTACCTCATTGAAGAACAGATACGCACGGCCAAGCGGCATTTCCCCAAAGGCTATAGCAAGGAGTTGCCGCGTTTGAAAAGCGGCTCGCGCGCCGGTCATCCGCGCGTCTACGATATTGCCTTGCAAACCATTTCGCACGGCGACGGGCGGGTGGATCCGGAAAGTCTGACCCGTTTTGTTGCGGCATACCAAGAAGTTGCGGCGTTGACGCTCGGCGAACTTTGGGCGATTCCGATCATGCTGCGGCTGGCGCTGATCGAGAACTTGCGTCGCGTAGCGGTGCGGCTGGTGGCGAGCAGAATCAATTGCAGTTTGGCCGATACTTGGGCCGACCAGATGATGGAGACCGCCGACAAGGACCCAAGTAACCTGATCCTGTTGGTAGCCGACATGGCCCGCTCGAACCCGCCTCTGGTCGGTTCCTTCGTCGCCGAATTGGCGCGCCGCCTGCAGGGACAGGGCGCATCGCTCATGTTGCCCTTGACATGGATTGCGCCGCGTCTTTCCGAAATCGGCCTGACCGTTGAACAATTGATTCAGATGGAAAGCCAGCAACAGGCCGGCGACCAGGTTTCCATCAGTAACAGCATCGGTAGTCTGCGTCAGCTTGTAAAGATGGACTGGAAAGAGTTTGTCGAAAAACTGAGTGTTGTGGAGCAGGCCCTGCTGGAAGATCCGCATGGATCATATCGTCTGATGGACTTTGCCACGCGTGACCGATATCGCCACGTGATCGAACGCATTGGCCGGCTGGGACGCGTGAGCGAAGGCGAAATCGCGCGCCAGGCGGTTTCGCTCGCGGCCCATGGCGAAATATTGAACGGCAAGGAGCATCGTACGGCACACGTCGGGTTTTATCTGATCGACGAAGGTGTCGAACAATTGGAGCGAACGGTAGCTGTACCGTCGTCGACAACGACGTCGATCCAACGAAAACTCGGCAAGGCGCCACTAGTTTGGTACCTTGGCTCGATCACGTTGCTGGCAGCCGCATTTCTCGCGGCGCTTTGGTGGCAGATGCATGGCGACGTGCTGCTCGATTGGCAGGTTCTGGTGCTCGGTTTGTTGTCCGTCATGGCGGCCGGGCAATTGGCCATCGGCCTGGTCAACTGGTTTGCCACCATCGTCGTCAGGCCGCGCCAATTACCGCGCATGGATTTTTCCAGGGGATTACCAGCGTCGTGCGAAACCCTGGTTGTCGTGCCGACCATGCTCGTCAATGCGCAGGATATCGACAACCTGTGCGAGGCGCTTGAAGTGCGGTTTCTGGCCAATCGCGATCCGTATCTGCGTTTTTGCCTGCTGACCGATTTTTCCGATGCACAATCAGAAAAGACCGATAGCGACGCGCCGCTGTTGGCCAGCGGGCGGCAAGCAATCGAGCAATTGAATGAGAAATATGCCGGTCCGGCCGGTGACAAGTTTTATCTCTTGCATCGGCCGCGACGCTGGAATGCCCAGGAAAAGGCATGGATGGGGTATGAGCGCAAACGCGGCAAGCTTGCCGACCTCAACGCTTTTCTGCGCAATGTCGACGCCGATCCGTTTTCCCTGGTGGTGGGTGATCGGCAGGCGCTAAGCAACATTCGCTACGTCATCACCCTCGATACGGATACGCAATTGCCGCGCGATTCGGCGCGCCAGTTTGTCGCCACCATTGCGCACCCATTGAATCAGGCACATTACGATGCCGGCATGGGACGGGTGACTCAAGGTTACGGCATTCTGCAACCGCGCGTTTCAGCGAGCCTGCCGCCGGCCCACGCGTCGTTTTATCAGCGACTTTGTAGCGGCGAATCAGGCATCGATCCCTATACGCGCGCATCGTCGGACGTCTACCAGGATGTATTTGACGAAGGTTCCTTCATCGGCAAGGGCATTTACGACGTCGACGCCTTTGAAAGTGCCCTGGCGGAACGCCTTCCCGAGAATCGCATTCTCAGCCACGATTTGATCGAAGGCTGTTATGCCAGGTCGGGTCTTTTGTCCGACGTCCATTTGATCGAAGAGTATCCGGTCAGCTACAGCAGCGACGTCAAGCGACGGCATCGCTGGATACGTGGCGACTGGCAACTGGCGGCGTGGTTGATGCCTTCGACGCCTGGCGCTTCGCCCGGCAGGAAACGTCAGAAAAACCCATTGTCCGCGTTGTCGCGCTGGAAGATCTTCGACAATCTTCGCCGCAGTCTGGTCTCGTCGAGTCTGACACTGATGTTGCTGGTCGGTTGGGCCATGTCACCGTGGCCGTGGCTATGGAGTGTCGCAGTCGTTTGCGTCATTCTGATTCCGCCTTTTGGCGCCTCCCTGCTGGACCTGATGCGCAAGTCGAATGACATTCTCGTGCTGCAGCACCTGAGTGCATCGCTACGCTCCACCAGGCAGCACTTTTCCCAGGCAGCGCTCAGTCTGGCGTTTCTTCCCTATGACGCATTTTTCAGTTGCGACGCCGTTGGCAAGGCCTTGTGGCGTATGTTAGTGACCCATCGCAGATTGCTCGAATGGGTCCCCTCCAGCCAAAGTGCGAGGTCCGACGACAACAGCCTGGCCAGCTCATTTCGCAATATGTGGTTTTCCCCGCTGTTGGCCGTTGCCGGCGTTGCCGCTTTGTTCGTTTTGCATCCCCTGGCCCTGCTGTCGGCCGCACCTTTCCTGCTGGCCTGGTTTTTTGCCCCCGCGATTGCATGGAGAATCAGCCAGCCACGAGCGGACAAGGAAGTCCAACTCGATGTCGATCAAGCCGTCTACCTGCGCAGACTGGCGCGCAAGATATGGGCGTTTTACGAAACGCTGGTGGGTCCCGAAGACAACTGGCTGCCACCGGACAACATTCAGGAGCGGCCGATTGCCGTCGTCGCGCACCGTACCTCGCCGACCAATATCGGCCTGGCATTGCTTGCCAACCTTGCCGCTTACGATTTCTCCTATATCTCGACCGGGCAATTGATCGAACGCACGAGCGATACGGTTCGAACCATGTTGGCGATGGATCGCTATCACGGACATTTTTATAATTGGTACGATACGCAAAGCCTCAAGCCGCTTCTGCCCATGTACATATCCACCGTCGACAGCGGCAACATGGCAGGTCATCTGGCGACACTGCGCCCCGGATTGCTTGATTTGATTGATCAGCCAATACTCGGTGCCAGATGGATATTGGGTATCGAAGATACGTTCAAGGTGGTTCAGGGTCTGGCTGGATCCGCGCGTGAGACACACTACCTGCAGTTCAGGTCGTACCTGGATGCTGCGGAAGGAGAGGGCGGCAACAAGCTGCGTGCCGGTTATCGCCACCTGCAACAATTGACTTTGGAAGCACAGTCCCTGGTTGCGTCGCTCGAAAGCGATGCCGAATTCCAACTGGCCTGGTGGACGCAGGCGCTGGAGCGGCATTGTCGCGCCTTGCGTGACGAGCTGGTCTTCCTCGCGCCATGGTGCGTCGAAACAGTTGATGTAGAGGATTCCTCAGGCATGGACGAGATGCCTACATTGCGTGGGCTGCGTGATATTGTCGCTCAGGATCACGAGTCAGCAACGGCGGATGGTTTGCGCGAATCTGGCCGCGCGCGCGCCCGCGCCAGAATTATCAAGATCGAAGAATTGGCGCGGCAGGTCGAGGAACTCGCGCAAATGGATTGCGAGCTTCTTTATGATGAAACCACGCACTTGTTGAGCATCGGTTATCTGGTGGCGGAACAACGCGCCGATGTGGGTAGCTATGACCTGCTCGCATCCGAAGCAAGGCTTTGCACCTTCGTCATGATTGCGCAAGGCAGAATGCCGCAGGACGGCTGGTTCGCCCTGGGGCGCCAATTGACGATAGCCGGCGGCGATCCGATCCTGCTTTCTTGGAGCGGCTCGATGTTCGAGTACCTCATGCCCTTGCTGGTCATGCCGAACTACGACAACACATTGCTTGACCAGACCTATCGCGCAGTCGTGCAAAGGCAAATCGAATACGGTGCCCAGCGCGATGTGCCATGGGGCATTTCCGAATCCGGTTTTTACACCTTCGACGCCGCCTTGAATTACCAGTACCGCGCCTTCGGCGTACCCGGTCTTGGCTTGAAGCGCGGCCTGGGTGATGACCTCGTCGTCGCGCCATATGCCTCCATGCTCGCATTGATGGTTGCGCCGGAAGAGGCCTGCCTGAATCTGCAGCGGCTCTCGGCTTCCGGCTTCGAGGGGAAATTCGGTTTATATGAAGCAATCGACTACACGGCATCGCGTTTGCCGCGCGGTCAGTCGCGTGCCGTGATCCAGTCATTCATGGCGCATCATCAGGGCATGGGCCTGCTGTCGCTGGCTTATCACCTGCTCGATCGTCCGATGCAGAAGCGCTTCGAGTCGGATCCCGTATTCCAGGCCACATTGCTGTTGCTGCAGGAAAGAATTCCCAAGGCCTCGGCCTTCTATTCCAATGCTGCGGAGCCGGTCGATGTCCGCATCAGTACCAATGAGCAGGAGATGCCGATGCGTATTCTCAATCGAGCCGATACCAGGATCCCCGAAGTTCAGCTGTTGTCGAATGGCCGCTATCACGTGATGGTCAGTAACTCGGGCGGCGGCAGCAGCCGCTGGAAAGACCTGGCACTGACGCGCTGGCGTGAAGACGGAACCTGTGACAATTGGGGGACGTTTTGCTATGTACGCGACCTGAAAGACGGCGCATTCTGGTCCACCACCCATCACCCCACACTGGTCAAGCCCGATACCTATGAAGTGATTCTGTCGGAAGGGCGTGCCGAGTTTCGCCGGCGCGATCGCGATATCGAAATGCACACCGAAATCGTCGTGTCGCCGGAAGACGACATCGAGATGCGCAGGACGCACATCACGAATCGCTCGAAGGTTCGACGCAAAATCGAACTCACCAGTTACAGCGAGATCGTGCTTGCCGCCGCCGCAGCCGATTCCGCACATCCTGCATTCAGCAATCTGTTTGTCCAGACCGAGATCATTGCTGCGCAAAATGCGATTTTGTGTACACGCCGACCGCGGTCGAGCGAAGAGAGACCGCCATGGATGCTCAATTTGATGGTTGCCCACGGCGTCGAGATCAAGCAATCCTCGTTTGAAACGGATCGCGCGCAATTCCTCGGGCGTGGCAACACACCGGTCGACCCGCAGGCGATGCGCGACATCACCCCGCTGTCCGGCAGCCAGGGCTCGGTGCTCGATCCTATCGCCGCCGTTCGCCTCGTATTTGAAATCGCGCCAGAGCAAACCGTGGTCATCGATATGGTAACGGGCGCTGCCGACACGCGTGACGAAGCCATGCATCTGATTGAAAAATATCAGGACCGCTATCTGGCCGACCGCGTATTTGAACTGGCCTGGACCCATAGCCAGGTTGTATTGCGCCAGCTCAATGCGACGGAAGCCGACGCCCAACTCTATGCGCGCCTGGCCGGATCGGTGATTTACCTCAATGATCGCCTGCGCGCCGAGGCAAGCACACTGATCAAGAATCGGCGCGGTCAATCGGGCTTGTGGAGCTACGCAATTTCCGGCGATTTGCCGATCGTGCTGGTGCAAATCAAGAGCCTGGACAATATCGAGATTGTGCGGCAAATGGTTCAAGCCCATGTCTATTGGCGACTCAAGGGCTTGGCGGTGGATCTGGTCATCTGGAACGAAGATCATGCAGGCTACCGCCAGGTATTGCAGGAGCAGATACTGAGCCTTATCGCGTCCGGCATCGAAGCGCATACACTGGACCGCCCAGGCGGGATATTCGTCCGCCTGGCCGATCAAATGTCGATTGAAGACAGAATCCTGCTCCAGGCGGTCGCCCGTGTGATTATTGGCGACGACCTCGGCACATTGGCGGAACAGATCGGCCGACGCGGTGCGCAGGAAATGCGCATGCCGCAATTGCTCCCTACTCGAACCCGCGCACTGGCCAGTCCTGTCGAAAGCGAGCCGGTTGGCGACAATCTCGTGTTGTTCAACGGACGTGGCGGATTTTCTGCCGACGGCCGCGAATATGTCATCACAACTTCGGCAGGCAATACGACACCGGCGCCGTGGGTCAACGTGCTGGCCAATCCGCATTTCGGCACGGTCATTTCCGAAAGCGGACAGGCGTATACCTGGGGCGAAAATTCCCACGAATTCCGCCTCACGCCATGGAGCAACGACGGCGTGTCCGACGGTTCGGGCGAAGCGTTCTACATCCGTGATGAGGAAAGCGGCGAATTCTGGTCGCCTGCACCTTTGCCGCGCGCGGGACGCGGAACCTACGTCACCCGGCACGGCTTCGGCTATAGCGTATTCGAACACACGGAAGCCGGCATCCGCTCCGAACTCTGGGTTTATGTCGCGATGGACGCATCGATCAAATATTCTGTCCTGAAAATCAGAAACCTCTCGGAAGTCGAACGCAAGCTCTCTGCCACCGGCTACGTCGAATGGGTGCTCGCCGATTTGCGTACCAAGTCCGCAATGCATATCGTCACCGAATCCGATCCTGTCAGCGGCGCGCTATTCGCGCACAATTCCTACAATACCGAATTTGTCGACCGGATCGCCTTTTTCGATGTCGACGCCGTCAACCGCACCGTCAGCGGGGACCGGGCGGAATTTATCGGTCGCAACGGTTCCCTGCGCAATCCGGCGGCCATGAGCCGCGTGCGCCTGTCGGGCAAAGTCGGGGCCGGGCTCGATCCATGTGCGGCCATTCAAGTTGGCTTCGACCTCACACCCGGTCAGGAGCGCGAGATCGTCTTCATGCTCGGGGTCGCTGGACGACGCAGTGCCGACGTTAGCAGCCTGATCCAGCGCTATCGCGGCGCTGCCGCCGCCCGCGCGGCGCGCGACAAAGTCAGCAACTATTGGCGCCATACGCTCGGTGCCGTGCAAGTGGAAACGCCGGATATCTCCCTGAACCTGCTCGCCAACGGCTGGCTCATGTATCAGACCATCGCCTGCCGCCTGTGGGCGCGCAGCGGCTTCTACCAGTCGGGTGGGGCATTCGGCTTCCGCGACCAACTGCAGGACGTCATGGCCCTGATCCACACCGAGCCGGGACTGCTGCGCGAACATCTGCTTGTTTGCGCCGCCCACCAGTTCACGGAGGGGGATGTGCAGCACTGGTGGCACCCGCCGGCCGACCGTGGCGTGCGCACCCGTTGCTCCGATGACTATTTGTGGCTGCCGTTGGCGGCGCACAGATATGTGTCGTCCACCGGAGATTACGGTGTGCTCGATGAGAAGGTGCACTACCTCGAAGGCCGCGCATTGAATGCCGAAGAGGACTCTTACTACGACCTTCCCGCGCGCTCGACGACCAAGGGTAGTTTGTACGACCATTGCGTGCGCGCCATATTGCATGGATTGAATTTCGGCACCCACGGGCTTCCTCTGATCGGCTCCTGCGACTGGAACGATGGCATGGACAAGGTCGGCCACGAAGGCAAAGGCGAGAGCGTCTGGCTGGGCTTCTTCCTTTACGATGTGCTGCTGCGTTTTTCAGAAGTCGCCAAGCTGCATGGCGACCCGGGCTTTGCCGAACGCTGCGTCAAGGAAGCGGCACAACTGCAAAGCAAAATCGAAGAGAACGCATGGGACGGAAAATGGTATCGCCGTGCCTATTTTGACGATGGCACGCCGCTCGGTTCCATCTACAACGAAGAATGCCAGATCGATTCCATCTCGCAAAGCTGGTCGGTCCTGTCGGAAGCCGGCGACCCCGCGCGTTCGCGCACCGCCATGGGCGAGGTGAACCAGCGCCTGGTCAAGCGCGATTCGGGGCTGGTGCAGCTATTGGACCCGCCGTTCGACAAGTCAAGCCTGAACCCGGGTTACATCAAGGGCTATGCACCTGGCGTGCGCGAAAATGGTGGCCAATACACCCATGCTGCCGTGTGGATGGCCATGGCGTTTGCAAAAATGGGCGATGGCGAAAACGCCCTGGCCCTCGCGCACATGATCAACCCGATCAACCACAGCCAGAGTGCGAACGATGTGGCAGTCTACAAAACGGAGCCATACGTCATCGCGGCCGACGTCTATGCCGTGCAGCCCCATGTAGGCCGTGGCGGCTGGAGTTGGTATACCGGCTCGGCAGGCTGGATGTATCGCCTGATTGTCGAATCGCTGCTCGGATTGCATCTGGAGGGTACGACACTGAAAGTCACACCTTGTCTGCCATCGGGTTGGGGCACGTTCAAGATCGATTATCGGTTTGGCGAATCGGTCTACCGCATTGCTGTGCTGCGCATCTTACCGGACGTGGGCGAGCGGAGAATGCGCGTCGATGGTGTCGATCAGGCGGATAATGTGATTAATCTAAATGACGATGGTACCGAACATACGGTCGAGATTTGGTGCCTGCAATGATCATGGCCCGGCTGAAAAAGAAAATGCAGGCTGAGGCGCGCCCCAGCAGGCATCGCTCGTAAATGCTGGGACTCGTCCCAGCCTACGGTCCTTCGCCAATCTCGCGCCTGCGATGCTCATCGTACGCCTACACGGTTTCGCTTCTCGGCGCGACCTTGCGGCGGGCCACAAAAGGCCGCTCGCTACGATTCTCAAAGGTCTCCTTTAGGCGTTGTAGGCTGGGGCGAGCCCCAGCAACCATCGCTCGTAAATGCTGGGACTCGTCCCAGCCTACTGTCCTTGGACTTTTCCGAGCCTATGGCCCTTGGACCGAGGTGTTGGCGTTGCTTCCCATTTCACCCAAATGTCACAAGTTTTGTTTTCACAGCCGCATATGTGAAAACATGCTCGATGAAATTAAAGCTGGACACTTGTTCCACGTAATCACGAACGTTTTCTGGCGTTTCAAAGAACAATATTTCCAATTTCTTTAGCCTTGCCACTTGATTGATGGTAAGTGCGCCTTCCTTTTTTATAGATCCAAACCCATCAAGCTTTTTCGCTTCAACTAACTGCAAGCCCAATTCTTCAGATATGAATCCAATCGCAGGATTGTGATTCTGATCGTCAGAGATCTTTGCACGACAAAAGATGTCCGGCTCAAGTGCGCGAACGGAATCCAAAACCAATAGATATAAACAATGTCGCTCTGTATCAATACGCATCGCCTTACCCTAAAGACTTGCTTGTGTTCTCGTGTGACGGGTTTTGGCCGATAGCACCAACTCGTTCGATTCTAACTTCATGTTGTTTGCTGCATGCCGGTTGCGCATCACACATAAATCGCGCGAATCAACCAAGCATTCTGGCGAGCCGGTGCATAAAGATGTTCTTGAGTTAAGGTGGAACCAGAGCAGAACGGGCACCCGTTCTGCTCTTCACGCACAACTATGCAGCCTTCGCGAAAGGTTGTTCAAGGTGCTTGCCAGCCGCCGCCGTCACCACCTGCGCCACCGCCGCCGTGAGTTTCTTCCCATAAGGCACATGCAGGAACTCATTCGGCCCGTGGGCATTCGATTTCGGTCCCAGCACGCCGCACACCATGAACTGCGCCTTGGGGAAGCCCTTTTCCAGCATGTTCATCAACGGAATTGTACCGCCCTGCCCGATGTAGCCGCACGGCGCACCGTAGTACTGTTGTGAAGCGTTGTCGAGCGCCTGTTCGAGCCATGGCTCGGTGCTCGGTGCGTTCCAGCCGGTGGCGGCGCCATGGTCGGGCTTGAAGACGACGCGCGCGTTATATGGCGGGTCGACTTCCAGCAGGCTCTTCAATTCGTCCGATGCGGAAACCGCATCCACCAGCGGCGGCAGGCGCAGAGACAGCTTGAACAAGGTACGCGGGCGCAATACATTGCCGGCATCGGCCAGTGCAGGCAAGCCCTCCGCGCCGGTGATCGAGAGCGTGGGTATCCAGGTGCGGTTGATCAAGGCCTGCAAGGGGTCGTTCACCATGGGCAATACCGAATTGCCGTCCGCGCCGCAAGCCCAGGGATAGTTCTTCCAGACTTCGTCGCCGAGGATGGCCGCAGTCTGCTTCGACTGGCGCAGACGCTCGGCCGGAATCTCGCAATGGAAATTGGCCGGCAACAGGCGCCCGGTCTTGCTGTCTTCTAGGCGGTCGATCAATTGGCGCATGATGCGGAATGACGACGGGATCACGCCGCTGGTATCGCCCGAATGCACACCTTCTTCAAGCACTTGCACTTCCAGCGAGCCGGTGATATTGCCGCGCAATGACGTGGTCAGCCACAACTGATCGTAGTTGCCGGCTCCGGAATCGAGGCAGACCACCAGCGAGACTTCGCCGAGGCGCTGCTTCAATGCATCAATGTAGGGCAGCAGGTCATAGCTGCCAGATTCTTCACAGGTCTCGATCAAGCCCACGCAGCGCGGATGCGGCAGGCCCTGTGCCTGCAGCGCCTGGATAGCGGTCAGCGATGCATACACCGCATAGCCGTCATCGGCACCGCCGCGGCCATACAGCTTGTCGTCGACATACTTCGGCGTCCACGGCCCATAGCCGGCGCGCCAGCCGCTGAATTCCGGTTGCTTGTCCAGATGGCCATACATCAGAACCGTTTCGCGGCTGCTCGTGCCGGACGCAGGGATTTCAAAAAACAAAACCGGCGTACGGCCCGCCAGCTTGATGATTTCCACTTGCATGCCAGGCAACTTCTGGTCTTGCACCCAGTCGGCGGCATCGCGCACGACGCGGTCGATGAAGCCATTCTTGTCCCAGTTGGCGTCGAAGCCGGGGCTTTTCGCCGGGATTTCGATGTAGCGCACCAGATTGGGAACAATCTCCTTGTCCCACTTGCCATCGATGAAGTTTTGTAGCGTTGCGGGGTCCAGATTGGCCCCGTTTTCTGTATTGTTTGCCATGATTCAGCCTTTTATTTTGCTAGGGGTCTGACAAGTATGATCGAAACGTCGAGATTTTTCCTCCCAAGAGGTAAATTCGCACAATCCATTTGCCAAGCGGGCAATTAACAAAAAACTATTCGGCGATAGCACGAGTTTGCAGCAGAATATGCTCCCCGGCCAGAGTGGCTAAGGCACATAACCATCGGTCAGGGTGCCCAGAAACAGCACAAGATCGGCAATTTCGGCTGGTGACAAGGCGGGCGCCATGCCTGGTCGTCGGTTAAACGGGGCATCGCCCACATCGACATTGGCCCTGGCAGTCTCCGGTAAATCGTCGAATTTCTGCACAATGCCGGCCGCATTATTGGGGTACCAGGCTTCGGGATTCGTGTCGCGCTGCAGCAAAAACGTCACAGCCGTAGTCAGGTTGTCAAACCGCCCGTTATGGAAAAACACCTTGCGCGTAGCCACATTGCGCAGGCTCGGCACCCTGAACGCGCCGCACAAATCCCGCCGCTGACTCAAATCCGTGCGATAAGGGCCGCATGCACCGAGGTCGAAATAGGCGGCATTGGCGTTGGCCGGGATTGCCTGGTTACGCGGAACGCCGATTGCGACATAGCGATAATTGGTGAACTGGGGCGGTGCACCGTAAGCGCCGGGCGCACTCGAATGGCAGGCATTGCAATTGCCCTTTTGGGGATCGTTGAACAAGGCCAGGCCATGTGCCTCGGCGCTGGTGAGCGTGACTTTGCCGGCCAAATATTGATCGTATTTTGAGTCGTAGGGATGAAAGCTCGCATCCTCGATCTGATACTGCTGCAAGGCAAAGCTCAAGTCGGCGAAAGCCTGATCCTGGCTCTCGAAAATGCCGCTACCAAACGCTGCGCGAAAATCGTTTGCATAGTTGCTCGATTGCAGGCGGGCGATCACTTGTGCTTTGTCTGCGTTGCCCATTTCGAAGGGCGCAAGCAGCGGCGATTGCGGCTGGTCGGCAAGCGTTGCAGCCCTCCCGTCGAGGTCAAATCCGCCAAGCGGATTGAACGCCGCATCGAAGGAAAACGCAGGCACGTGTTCCAGGTAATTCAACGATGGCGGTGCGCGAAAGCCATGCTGATCCAGATTTTGTCCGCCCAATTGCACAGCCAGATCGTTGATCTGTGCATGCGCATTATTGGGGTTATGGCAGGTGGAGCAGGCCTGCGCCCCCGAGGAAGAAAGATTCTTGTCGTTGAATATCTTTTCGCCCAGGGCCGCATAGGGACTGAGAGCGCCGACGGTGTCGCTCCCACCGCAGGCACACAACAGCAGCGCGCTTGCGGCCGCAGCCGCAAACGCTTTACCAAGTACAGGCATTGCCTTACTTGCTGACGGCAATCAGGCTGCCGGCATTGATCGAATAGATCGTGCCGTCCGGTCCCAGAGCCGTTGGCGTGTAAGCCTGACCATAGCCGTTGTCGAGCCAGATCTTTTGCGTGATGGTACCGGTCGTCAAATCCCAGCGATACAGATAGCCGTCTTCACTGTTCATGAATACCGATTTGGAAATCGGATCGACAGCGGCAGAATTCACACACCATTCCTTGACGGCGTCCGGATCGGTAGGATGGTCGGCCGTGTCGGAAGTCTGCCCGAGCACGGTCATCACTTCATTCATCACCATATTGCCCAGAACCGGGTCGGCTTCCGAAGCGTTAGGATCGAGAATGGCCATGCGGTTCTTGCCGTCGCCGGTCGGGAAATCGGCATAATTGTTGTACTTGGTCAGCAGCAGATAGCTTGACGTTCCCTTGTATGAAGCAACCAGGCTGGCCGGCACGATCGAGGCCGTATTGTCCCAACCGAAAGAGCCCGGTGTCTTGCCGAGCGCCAGAGTCGAGTCGAAATGCAGCAACCATCCACGTTCATTGTGTGCAGGGGCATTCGATTCGAGCACGCCGTAATAGACATCGCCGTCCGGGCCAATGACCGGAGAGGCCGTAGAGCTGTCGGTAACCCAGGCCGGTTGCTGCGTATTCGGGTCGAGCAATTTCACCGCATTCTTGGTCACCAGCGTGGTGCTATCGAGCGCCAGCAAATAACCGGTACCGTGGTCCGCATTGCTGGTAGGTACGGTGTGCACCGCCACATAAACGGTCGAGCCGTCGTTCGATATGCCGGGCGCCGAATTCATTGCCGGTGTTATCGCACTGGTCTGGCCGGCTGCACTATTGGCGGCCACCCATGTAGCCTTGCCGTCTGCACCGATGCGCGCGAAGCCATTGGTGACGCCTGCAGGATTGGCACCGCTGACGGTGAAGCCGAAGAAAATGTTACCGCTCGCATCGGCCGTAATCGGCGTGTCAATGAAGATGCTGCTGTCAAAGCTTGATGGTGCGGCCGCATAGGCGCTGGCACCGTAGAACACCACAGTTTGCAGCGTGCCGCCTGCCGTATCGGGGTTGTCGAGGTAATACACTTTGCCGCCCGAGCCCGGCATGTAAAGGCGATTGGCATGCGTCAACGTGGCGCCGAACGACGGTATCCACACGTTATGGCCCAGCGCCGGCATGATGTAGTCGCTATTGGCAGACCAGATCAATGCCCCCTTGTTGTTGCCCGCACGCGCTTGCACCTGGAATGCCCCATTGAGCGCAGTCTTGACCGGCACCAGAACGGTATTCTTCGCGGTGATCATGGGCGAACCGTAGTGGATCGCGTTGTTTGGATCGACTGCGGTATCGACTGAGGTCTCCCAGACAATTTGCCCAAGGTTTTGCGCCGCAACGCCGCCCTGCGCCGCTGTCGCACCGAGGTCGGCGTGCTGTGCGCCGTTGCCGAAGCCATACCATGGTTGCGCGGCTGGAACCGGTGTCGGCGTTGGCGTGGGTGTCGGAGTGGGCGTTGGAGTTGGGGTGGGCGTAGGCGTCGGAGTGGGCGTCGGTGTTCCACCGCCGCCACCACCACCGCCGCAGGCCGCCAGGCCGGCAAGCAGTGCAACGCTCAAGCCTGCAGCTACTGCGAATCGAGTTGTGCGTCCAGCTTTTTGGGTGTCGGAAGGTGTGACGATTCGTTCATCAGAAACGCGAAAATTCATAGGGACTCCGTGGCGCTGTTCTTATTTGGGGGACTTAATTATTCAATAACAAGTGCCGCGATGCAAGCGAAGTTACAGCTGCGTTGCGAAAAAATGCAAGTCGCAGGTAGATTGAGTCTAATGTGATTTGCCGCTCCCTGTATTTGGACCGCCAGGCTAGTGCAAAACTTTTGAGTTCGATCATGCTCAATGTGGTGCGCAGTTTTGCCGCTTTGCGATCACCGTCACCATGCAAACGTGCATTCCGTCTGACGTTGTACGCCGCACCAGAATGATGCCTTCCTCTCAAGCGCATGAAATTATCGATGTTGCTTCAGATTCAATAGGGCCTGACTGTTTCTTGCTATGATCATGGCAAAAAATGAAAACAAACAAAACACATACATCGGACAAACCAACATGAATACCGTCCAAAGCTCCGCCGCGCAACAGGCGCCCGCCGCGCCGCGCATGCCGTCACAAATCCCCTACATCATTGCCAACGAGGGCTGCGAGCGCTTCAGCTTTTACGGCATGCGCAACATCCTGACTGTGTTCCTGATGACCAGTCTGTTGCTGTCCATTCCGGAAGAGTTGCGCAAGGATCAGGCCAAGGAGGTGTTCCACTCCTTCGTGATCGGCGTTTATTTCTTCCCGCTCCTGGGCGGCTGGCTGGCGGACCGTTTCTTTGGCAAATACCAGACCATTTTCTGGTTGAGCTTGGTTTATTGCGCCGGCCACGCATGCCTCGCCTTTTCCGATAACAACATCAATAGCTTCTACACCGGGCTGTTCCTGATCGCGCTGGGTTCGGGCGGCATCAAGCCCCTGGTCAGTACCTTTGTCGGCGACCAGTTCGACAAGAGCAATCGCAGTCTGGCGCAAAAGGTCTTCGACAGCTTTTACTGGATCATCAATTTCGGCAGTTTTTTCGCGACGCTCTCGATGCCCATCCTGCTCAAGAGCTTCGGTCCATCGGTGGCCTTCGGCGTTCCCGGCGTGCTGATGTTCATCGCCACCATGGTGTTCTGGAGCGGACGGCGCAAGTACATCAACGTGCCGCCCGCGCCAAGCAATCCGCACAGTTTTCTCAAAGTGGTGGGTAGCAGCCTGAAGGCCGGCCCGGTCGGCATGTCCCTGGGCCTGCTCGGTGCGCTGCTCGCTGCCTATAGCCTGTACCGCACACCCACGCTCGGACTGGTGCCGGCGCTATGCCTGGCCCTAGTTCTGGTGATGAGCTTTGGCGGCGTCGGTGCCTGGACACAGCTGGATCGCGTGCGCGGCGTGCATCCCGGCGAAGCGGTCGACGGCGCGCACGCGGTATTGCGCCTGCTGGTTTTCTTTGCGCTGGTCACGCCTTTCTGGTCCTTGTTCGACCAAAAGGCATCAACCTGGATCTTGCAGGCCGATCAGATGGCCAAGCCGGCGTGGTTCCAGTCGTCGATGATGCAGGCGCTGAACCCGGCCCTGGTCATGATTTTGATACCGCTGAACAATGCGTTGCTCTATCCCCTGCTGGGTCGCATGGGCATCCAAGTCACGGCCCTGCGTCGCATGGGCGCAGGCATCGCACTGACCGGGCTGGCCTGGGTCATTGTCGGTGTGTTCCAGCTCTGGATAGATGGCGGCAGCACGGTCTCGATCGTATGGCAAATCGCGCCCTACATGGTACTGACGATGGGCGAGGTTCTGGTTTCAGCCACCGGTCTCGAGTTTGCCTACAGCCAGGCGCCGCTGGCGATGAAGGGCACCATCACCAGCTTCTGGAATCTGTCGGTCACCGTCGGCAATCTATGGGTGCTGCTATCGAACCTGAGCGTCAAGGGTGACGCGGTGACAGGCTATGTCAAAGCGCAAGGCATCAGCGTCACAGCCTTCCAAATGTTCTTCTTCGCCGGCTTCGCGATGCTCGCGGCCTTGTGCTTCGCGCTCTACGCGCGGTCGTACCAGATGCAGGACAATTACCGGTCGTGACGGCAGGCGGAGTGGACAAGCGCGGCCGCCTCCTCAGAGGCGGCAGTCGACTTTGTGGTTTTCTTTACGGCGGTCCGGTAAGATGTGCTTAGTGGGCGGTCGACGGTGTTCGTGGTATGCCGCAGATCCGCCAGGAGCGGTCTTCTGTGAAGGTTCCACAAAGGCGTCATTCGCATCCTTGCAGTCTCATTAAACGACCGTAAGATGCGCGTAGCGGACGTTTGAATAAACAGTGAAAATAATTATGAAGCGCCATGTTCTGCTATTTGGATTCATTGTTATCGCTTTCAAAGCAGAAGCTGCGCTTGAAGAATGCCAGAAATTCCCGGCAACGTACGCAATTTCGGAGCCTATGGCTGTTGCGGAAATTGAAGCTAAAGAGACGCAGGATTTGGCGGAAAAGTTACGAGTAAGGCCTGACATGCCGAAAGTCCCCTTTGGTTTTGTGAATGCCAAGTGGGTACAATTCAAGTCCCATATTCGAAAAGGGGATGTCGTAGTTCACTTCGTTTCTGATCAACATTCTTGGCAAGTGCTAGCTGGCGAAGAGGGATATGCCATCGTTCATTCGGACTGTATTGTTGAAACTTTCAGAACAGCGATGAACTGACTGTTTAACACGTAAGGTGGACGAGAACAGCGTTATTCGCCGTATGTGGCAGACACGCGCCTACTACGGAAGGCGTCTTTGGATTTTCCGTCACCCTTGCTAGCCGATCCAATCAATGAAGTTAATAAAAGGCAACGGCCGCTTTCATGCATTGGGAAGTTCCGGTTTGGGTCGACACGCGCCTTGATGGTTTTCTTCGCGACGGTCGGGTAAGATGCTCAGAACGGTCGTTCCGTGAGGTTTTTGCTGCGGACTCAACGGTTGAATGAAACATGCTGAAGCAAGTATGTTGGGTCGCAACCCGGCATGCTAGCGACGGCGAATACTGGGTTTAAAACCCAGCCTAACGAATCAAGGCCGCTCGTCCGCATCGTTCGGAATGGGCACTTGCAACTCGTAGGCTGGGATGCAATCCCAGCATTGCCTGACTTGAACAGATAAGCTCGGATTGCATCCCAGTCGACGATCCTGAGACGGGATTCCTATGCGCAGGACGACAAGATGAACCAGTA
>DATBQE010000078.1:0-22652 GCA_036561005.1 Burkholderiaceae bacterium
GAAAATGTCAATTCAACCTGACGGCTGGGCAAGTAAACTGTACGAATTTCTCCTTTGAACTCCCGGCAAAATATGGAAAACCCTCCCGCAGTCAAGCCGCTTGATGCAGATGACGCTTCATGGCTCAACAAGTTGGGCCCCGGTCTGATCACAGGTGCTGCCGACGATGACCCGAGCGGCATCGCGACCTACTCGCAGGCCGGCGCACAATTTGGCTACGGCATGTTGTGGACCGTGATCGTCACGTATCCCCTGATGGTGGCGATCCAGATAATCAGTGCGAAAATCGGACGCGTCAGCGGACATGGATTGTCGACCAATATCTTCCGGCACTATCCGAAATGGTTGCTCTATTCAATAGTCGGCTTGCTTCTCACGGCCAATACGATCAATATCGCGGCCGACGTGGCAGCGATGGGCAATGGCCTGAATTTGCTCGTTGGTGGGCCGATGCATTTATATGTGCTGGGCTTCGGCCTCGTCTCTCTGTTCTTGCAGGTGTACATTCCCTATCAAAGCTATGTGCGGGTACTGAAATGGCTCACGTTGGCCCTCTTTGCCTACGTCGGCGTAGTGTTCACCGTCAAAATCCCCTGGGGAACCGTGTTGACGAAGACCCTGATCCCACCCATTTCCTGGCATGCGCCGTATGTAACGACAGTTGTTGCGGTTTTCGGCACGACGATTAGTCCCTACCTTTTTTTCTGGCAGGCTTCGCAGGAAGTCGAGGAACAGCGCGGCAACCCGACAGCCAAACCGATTCGCTATGCCCCGGATCAGGCTGAAGCCAATTTTCGACGCATAAAAATCGACACCTTGATGGGTATGGGTTTTTCCAATCTTGTCGCATTCTTCATCATTCTCACGACTGCAGTCACGCTCAACCTGCACGGCGTGACCGACATTCAGACTACAGCCCAGGCGGCTTCGGCCTTGCGCCCGATCGCCGGAGAATTTGCCTTTTGGCTGTTCAGCGCCGGCATTATCGGCACCGGTTTTCTGGCAATCCCAGTTCTTGCCGGCTCCGCGGCCTATGCCGTGGCAGGTGCATTTCGCTGGAAAAACAGCCTGGCACTGAAGCCGAACATGGCAAGAGGATTTTACGGCATCATTGCCGTGGCGACCTTGATCGGCGTGGCACTCTGCTTCACGCCGATCAACCCGATCAAAGCCCTCTATTGGAGCGCGGTGATCAATGGCGTGATCTCCGTACCAATCATGGTCGTGATGATGCTGATGGCCTCGCGGGTCGATATCATGGGAAGATTTGTCATCAGCCGCCGATTGAAATTGTTCGGCTGGGTCGGGACGGCGGTCATGGCGGTGGCTGTGGCGGCCATGTTCTTGACGGCGGGGGCCTAACCTGCTTGGCAGATTGCCGGTGAATTGCCGGGATATTTCCTTCTGAACGATGTTAGTCGACACCGAATCTATATAATCGATATCCAGTGCCTTCGATTGAGAGTATGTTGGTCGCGTAAAGGCGTCACTTCTGCCAGTTGTCAGAATCGGACGAAACGAAAGACAATCGCTTGGTCCCCGGGCGCGAAAGCCGTTATGGCAGATGAAGAAAAGATTCAATCCGATACGCTTCAGGCGCTCGAAGCGGTACAGCTGCGCCGACGCATCGTCGCGCTGCTGGAGCAGGTTGAGACCTTGCGTGACGTGACCAAGAGCAATGATTCTCTGGAAGATCTCGTCGTGCGCCTGCGTGAGGCAAATCAGCATCTGGTCATTGCGACCGTCGGCGCGCAAGGCCTGCAGGCAGCCGCCGAAGCGGCTAATCGCAGGCAGGAGGAATTCCTTTCCATGCTCGCTCATGAATTGCGCAATCCCTTGGCGCCCATCGCGATGGCTGCGGAACTGCTCGGCAAGATTGCCGATAGTCATCCACAGTTGCCCAAGCTTTACGCAATCATCTCGCGCCAGGTCAAGCACATGACGCATCTGGTTGATGATCTGCTCGATGCGTCGCGATTTAGCAGTGGAAAAATTACTTTGAAAAGGCAAGCGTTGTTTCTTCAGGAGATAATGGACAGTGCCGTCGAGGTCAGCCGGCCGTTCATTGATCAGAGAAATCAGCGCCTGTCGATTTCGTTGCCGGAGGAGCCCGTCATCATCGATGGCGATCTCGTCAGGCTTAGCCAGGTTTTTTCCAATCTTCTGATCAATGCTGCGAAATTTTCCCCCGAATTTGAACACATCACGATTTCTGCCCACACGGTTCCGAACGCCGTAGTCGTCTCGGTCAGGGACAACGGCATGGGCATTGCACCCGACATTCAGCCGTTTATTTTCGACTTGTTCACGCAAGGGTTCCGCACGCTCGACCGAGCTCAGGGAGGCTTGGGTATTGGCTTGTCTCTGGTCCGCACGGTAGTGGAAATGCATGGGGGTAACGTCGCAGTCTTGAGTGCGGGTACCGGCAAGGGTAGCGAATTTGTTGTGCGCCTGCCTGCCTCCGGGAATGAGCCCGTACGAGGAGAGGTGCGGGCATCGGCTGTCATGGCAAAGGGCGCGTGCCGCATACTGCTCATTGAAGATAATCTCGATGCAATTGAAACATTGCAAGACTTATTATCTCGCGAAGGGCATACTACGAGATCGGCGACAAATGGGTTTGCAGGCCTGGCGATGGCCAAGGCTGACGAGTACGACGTTATCATCTGCGACATCGGATTGCCGGGCATGGACGGCTACGATGTTGCCCGTCAATTGCGGCTCGATGCACATGGCCGGACACCGATTCTGATCGCCTTGACCGGCTATAGTCAGCGCGAGAGCCGGGTGCGCGCCGCCGAAGCGGGATTCGACCATTACCTGGTAAAACCGGTAGCGGGCGATGCACTTTTGCAGATTATTTCGACGGCTGCGCTGCAGTAATGCGACAGATAACCAATTGCAAGCAAATCGGCAATCTTGTCGTCGAGGCGCAATAATACAATACCCATGGCACCCATCAACCACCAGCGGCATGAGGCGATCAGAAAATTGGTGATGCGACGCCCAGAAGCGGTCGCGGACTCCACTATCGATCTCTGGCGACGCCTCGCCGCAGAACTCGTTTCCATTATTGGTGAAGGCGGCTTCCAGTCGCTTTTCTCCAGAAGCGTACAACTGACCAGCGCGGACTTCCCCTGGATTGCACCGATCCATGCGCACCAACGGTTGGATTCAGAATTTCCGGATTTGAAGAGTAGTTTGACGGGGCGGGATTTCACCGAAGCCAGCGAGGCCAGCATTGGCCTGCTGGTAACTTTCTGCGATATTTTGGCAGTGCTAATCGGCGACGTCCTCACAAACAGAATCCTCGGCTCCGCCTGGGGAGATGATGCACTGGGTGTCACTGAAAAGGAAGTTTTATCATGAGCAACAGAGTGACCATCCGGCGTCTTGCGTCCGGTGTTCCCGGTTTGGACGATTTACTCGGGGGCGGGCTACCGGAGTTCTCTTTCAACCTGCTGGCCGGCACACCCGGGAGCGGCAAAACCACCCTGGCGCATCAGATCATGTTTTCGCTGGCCAACCCGGATCGGCGTGCGTTGTTCTTCACGGTGCTCGGCGAATCGCCGTTGAAAATGTTACGCTACCAGCAGCAATTTCCCTTCTTTGATATGGCCAAGGTCGGCCAATCGATCAAATTTGTCAATCTCGCTGCCGAATTGTTGGACGGCGATTTCGACCAGGTATTGGCGCGCATATCGGAGGAGGTGGCGAGTTTTTCTCCCAGTTTGGTTTTTGTCGATTCTTTCCGGTCTGTGGTCCAATCTGCCAAAGTACCGCAAACCGGTGCGTCAGGCTTGCAACATTTCGTGCAGCAATTGGGCATGCGCATGACCAGTTGGCAGGCCACCACTTTCCTGATCGGCGAATATCTGACTCCCGAAGTGGAATCGAGCCCGGTCTTTACAGTTGCCGACGGCATTATCTGGATGTCGCAAGTAGTCCATCGCGATGCCATGATACGGAAAATGCAGGTGATAAAGATGCGCGGCCAGGCGCAGAGCCCGGGCGTGCACACCTTCCGCATCAACGACGACGGTATCGAAGTATTTTCGCGCGCGATTCTCCAGTCAAGTTCCGCTGCAGGCGTCCGGATTTCCGGTGATCAGCGCCTGTCGATGGGAATTCCACAACTGGACGAAATGATGGGTGGGGGACTGCCATCAGGTTATTCCCTGCTGGTGGTAGGGCCATCCGGCTCCGGCAAATCCATCCTGGCCACGCAGTTTCTGGCTGAAGGCGTGCGGCAAGGCGAGTCCGGCGTCATTGCGGCGTTTGAGAAGAGCCCCAACCAGTTGCTCAGTCATCAACTCGATGCCCTTGTGCAAGGCGGCCACGTGGGCGTTATCGACACGCGCACACTGGACTTGTCGATCGATGAAATCCTCCACGATTTGATCGTTATGATAAAACGGATGAACGCGAAGCGTGTCGTGATCGACTCGCTGTCGGGATTCGAATTGGCGCTGGCATCGGTGTTTCGCGAGGATTTTCGCGAGGCCTTGTATCGCATGGTCGCCGTGCTCACCAGCATGGGCGTGACCGTCCTGATGACTGCGGAATTGGAAGATCAATATAATTTCCTGCGATTTAGCGCCTACGGCAATGCGTTCTTGGCCGACGCGATTCTGATGCAGCGTTACATTGAAATTGCCGGGCAGTTCAAGCGAGTCATTTCTGTCGTGAAAATTCGCGCCAGCCAGCACAGCAAGGACATCCGTTTCTTCGATATCGACACAGACCGTATCGCAATCGGTGCTGCGCTGGATGACTATCAAGGCATATTGTCCGGCCAGCCGATACGTGCCTCGGCGGGAACAAGCTAGCGCCTACACGGGCGGAATTGCGAGGTTGCGCATCGAGCAAGTCTCCTCGCGTGTGCGCTTCGGCGTATGCTCTGTACTTGCGCTATGCGTTGGACGCACATCGTCGATTTTCGAGCTTGGCACAATGGCCTTCTCCGGTGTTCAACGCGCCTTTTTCCGGCGATAAATTTATTCCCCTCGCCAATTGCTCGTGCTATTGGCCACAGTGCGTTTCTTTGTTTAATTGCGTGCCCTGGCGCACAGAAATCCGTTCGTGCATGCGGCATATTTTGTTGGCTTGCCACTCGCCAATCAATGAGGTGCCAAATGAATACGCTGATCAGCCGCCTTCCGACGATCACTGTCGAATTACACAATCACATCGTGGAGGTGGTCCCTGCGGAAGACGCCACGGCTGCTATGACTGCGGCTACGCGCTTTGAACCTGCCTGGCGCATAAGCACGCTGCAAGACTACGACGCGACCATGCGCCGCCACGCGACGGCATGTGAATCCGGGCGCTGACATTGTCAATTCACGGAGCAGAATTTTACCTTGGGGCGCCAATGAGTGCGCCGCTTAATCGCGCACGAATGTGCGCGATCGAACGGAAAATGCAGCTGGTCATGCGTAGTCTGAACCTCGGCGCTCAAAGCAAACGATTCGCGTCGCAACTTTCATTCAATCAATTTAAAGAGGTCATGCCATGAACAAAGATCAAGTCGCAGGAAAAACGAAGCAAGTTGTCGGAAAAGTCCAGGAAAAGGCCGGTAAGATTACGGGCAACCAGCATCAGCAGGCAGAGGGAATAAAACGGAAAGTCGATGGAGAGGTTCAGGAAGCCGTGGGCGATGTGAAGAAAGTCGTCTCCGACGTCACACGCAGCAAATAATACCCTGATACCGGGGCTTAATGGAATTGCCGGCAACCACTTTGCTGTTTCGGCAGGGTGCCTGTCGGCAATTCGACGTGGTGCGCGTGCGCACCCCTATTAAATCTTCCGTTGTTCATTTAATCTGGCAATGACATGATTTTGCTGCGCGCTTCGCGTCGTTGAAGAAATAATTCGCCGCGCAAGAAATAGAACGGGCCGACAAGAAAAATGCTTTGTCGACCCTGTGTATGCGGCATGGCTCTAACCCAGATTCGACGACGTTTGCGATCGTTTCTCGTCAGCAGACTTTTTTGCAGTCCAATATACCTGGCCGATACCCAATGACTTATAAGCGGCGACGAGTGGGGCAACGCCTGCGCGATCAATTCTTGTTGCCTGGCGCGGCTTCGTTTTGCCTGCGCTGGGAAATATCTGAATTTCATAAACCTTCGGCATGGAAAGCGTATCCCCGTTGCGGCCAAATCCTGCGATCAATTGCTTCTTGATGCGCTGGAACAGCGACAACCTTGTCGTCACCAGCACTGCTTTGGCAGGGCGCTGTATTTGCGCGCTGCGTTTGCCGAGATAACCGGGCGATTTGTCAAATCCCTTGTCTTTCGATATACCAGGAGTATTGCGAGTGTTGTAAGTCATTTCTGGTTCCTCATGAAGGTTATTGCAATTCAACATGGTTGAGTTCTGCGTCGTTGAAACGAGCATGCCGCGACAGCGATTCGTGCTTGCCGGTCAGCTTTCCTTCAGGAACCATTAACTGTTGCGCAATTAACATGAAGTGTCTGCGGGCCGCGATTCAATGATGTAACTCACGGCAATTTTGCATCGCATTCAAGAAAAGTTCTGTGCGGAACCACACTGATCCGAGCATGTCGAATTCGCCACGCAAAGTGGCTTACCGCACAGAATCGAACACTTCGCAGCCCCATGCTTGGTGTATTCAAGTGAGAGCGGGAGACATGTCATGTCAGCCATTTTTTTATCGAACAATACCGGATTCGGGCAAGCATCGGTCGTGCCGCGTCTTTCGATCGAAACGTCGATTTTCACCAAAGCAATGTTGATTGGTACTGGCGTACTCATGGTCGCGGGGGCGTTGCTTTTGCGAACCGTGCCTGTCATGGCGAATGAAGGGTTGCCGGTCTCCGTGGAAATGGTTGCGCGCCACGATAGGCAGATCGATCAGGCGATACACACACAACGCACGCTCAATGAAATGAAGAACCGGCTTGGTTTGGCGCCATCGCAAATTGCCGTCTGGGTTGCGTGGTCGCAGGGTGTGCTTGCGGACGGTCGATGGCAGGTGGAGTACCGGAACAATGCCAGCGCACAACGCACGATCGATGAAGGCGTCCTTGCCAATGAAACCACACCGCAGAAAATGGCCCGTGGCGTCGAGCGTCTGAAATTTGAAAGTGCGCAGATGCAGGAACATCTGGCTCAACTGGAAGCGGCGCACGCGCGTACCGGCGCCCTTTATGAAATTCTCGATGCCGATCAAAGAACCACGTTTGACTTGTTCTGGTATGCGCAAAATCACGGCGCGCCGGATGGCGAGCAAGGCGGAGGCATGCCGGGTCACCGCAGACAGCCTGCCGAGCCGCCAATAATCTGAGCCCGCGTCCAGAGATTTCCCCATCTGGCTCGTATCTCGCGCGAAAAAACCATATCGAAACCGGCAGAGAGCCTGTCATGTCCGGCGACGGGACCACCCTTGCTTCCCTGACAAGGCAAGTTTTGTTCAACAACCGAGACCCAAAGGAGTAATCCCATGTTACGCAACACGAACGATCTGAAAGATTACGCGATTCACGCAACGGACGGCAATATCGGCAGCGTCGAAGACTGCTTTTTCGACGATGAGATGTGGACGGTGCGCTATCTTGTCGTCGATACGGGAAGTTGGTTGACCGGCCGCAAGGTCTTGATTTCGCCCATTTCCATGGCGGGACCGAACTGGGGTGACAGGACGATACCGGTCTCGATTACCAAGGAACAAGTTACAAATAGTCCGGACATCGACACCCATATGCCGGTGTCGCGTCAGTTGGAAAGCCGCTACCTGGGTTTTTACGGCTACCCATCTTATTGGGGCGGCAGCAGTCTGTGGGCGAGCGGTTTGTATCCGGGCATGTTGATGCCCGGCTACGGAGGACTCGACCCAATTCCAGTGACGCTGTCGCAACAGACGGAAATCGAACTTGGAGCGGACGCAGAGAACCGGGGCGCAGAGCGCGCAGACATTCATTTGCGCAGTTGCAACGAGGTCAAGGATTACCACATCCATGCGAAAGATGGCGAACTCGGCCACGTTGAGGGTTTTCTCCTTGACGAAGAGACCTGGGCGATTCGCTACATCGTTGTCAATACCAGCAATTGGTGGTTAGGCCACCTGGTTCTCGTTGCACCGGAATGGATCGACGAAATTCGCTGGCTGGATCGCACAGTCGCGATCAATTTGACGCGCCAGTCGATCCAGGATGCTCCCCCTTATGATGCGGACGCAGAACTCAGCCGCGAACAGGAAATTGCCATCCATCAGCATTACGACCGGACCGGATATTGGATTTCGACCCCCACGCGCGAAGGCTGAATGCCGCCTCGCGCCGAGGCAAAGCCGCCTTGCAATAATTAAATGAGAGATTCAGATTGAGTATAGTCCATGAACGCGGTGCCGCCTCCGATGCGCTGGTTGTGTTTGGCGTATCGGGCGATCTCGCATATAAAATGATTTTCCCAGCGCTCTATGCCATGGCAAAGCGCGGCGTCCTTGACGTCCCTGTGATCGGCGTTGCGTCATCGAAATGGAATCTTGCGCAAATCAGGGATCGGGTTGCCGAAAGCCTGGAACACAATGGTGCCATCGATGACAAGGTCGCGTTTGACCATTTGATTTCTCAGCTGCGCTACGTCGGCGGCGATTATCGGGATGCTGCGACGTTTGATGAATTGCGGAAGACATTAAACGGTGCAGTGCACCCGGCGCATTACCTGGCCATTCCGCCACCGTTGTTCGAGTCTGTGATCAGGGGCCTCGGCGCTGCCGGCCTGGCAGACGGCGCGCGCGTGATAGTTGAAAAGCCTTTCGGCCGCGACCTTGCTTCGGCGCGAGAGCTTAACCGGGTCGCATTATCGGTTTTTGCCGAGGATTCGATATTTCGTATCGACCATTATCTCGGCAAGGAGGCGATCATGAACATCCTTTATTTTCGCTTCGCCAATTCATTTCTCGAACCGGTTTGGAACAAGGAAAACATTGCGAGCGTGCAAATCACACTGGCAGAAAATTTCGGTGTGGGTGAACGGGGGGCGTTCTATGAGAGCGCAGGCTGCCTGCGCGACGTGGTTCAAAATCACATGTTCCAGATTGTCGCCTTGCTGGCGATGGAGCCGCCTTCGTCGCAGGATTTCGGCGCGGTTCACGACGAAAAAGCCAAGGTCTTCAAAGGCATGCGTGCCATGTCGCCCGACGATCTCGTGCGTGGCCAATATGCCGGTTACCGCGCGGAGACGAATGTGGCTCAGGATTCCGACGTGGAAACCTATTGCGCGATGCGGCTTCACGTCGATACAGAACGGTGGACGGACGTGCCCTGGTACCTGCGCGCAGGAAAGTGCCTGCCCGTCAACGCAGCAGAAGTCCTGGTCCGGCTGAAGCCGCCAGGCCAGGCCCTGTTCGATGACGCAGCCGCACCTGGCACCGAACCGAACTATGTACGCTTCCGCCTGGCGCCTACGTCCGCCGTGGCAATTGCCGCACGCGTCAAGCGTGCAGGCAAGGAATTTGTCGGCGATCAGCATGAACTCTATTTGCTCGAACAACAAGGCGGCGAAGAATCGCCCTACGAGCGTTTGCTGGGCGATGCCTTGGTTGGTGACGGTGCGCTGTTCACTCGCGAAGATGCCGTCGAAGCAGCGTGGGCGGTGATTGACCAGGTACTTGTGACGCACCAGCCGGCGATAGCTTACGAAAAGGGAACGTGGGGGCCCGCACAGGCGGCATCGCTGATTGCCGAAGGTGCCGGTTGGCACAACCCCGCACCCTGAGCACCGGCGCTATTTGAGAATAATTACCGACAAGCATTGCTGTCGGCGTTTCTCAAAATCGGCGGGCTGGGCACTCTCTACGTGCGTCAACGCACATACCGTTTTTTGAATTTTCGCGACCATGTGTCCTTACCAAGTGCTCTGGAAGAAATCGATGAACGCGGAATTTTTGCCGGACTTGCAGGTAGATTCTTTGGATCAACTTTGCGTCAATACCTTGCGTTTCCTCTCCGTCGACGCCGTGCAGAAAGCCGATAGCGGGCATCCCGGTTTGCCGCTGGATGCCGCGCCGATGGCCTATGTGCTATGGACCCGGTTTCTCAAACACAATCCTGTCAACCCGCAATGGTTCAACCGCGACCGCTTCGTCCTCTCGGCGGGCCATGGCTCCATGCTGCTTTACAGTTTGCTGCACGTTACGGGCTATGCATTGCCGCTGGAACAGATCAGGCAATTCCGCCAATGGGGCAGCATGACACCAGGCCACCCGGAACGCGGTCTTACGCCCGGCGTGGAACTCACTACCGGTCCGCTGGGGCAGGGATTCGCCAATGGTGTCGGGCTCGCCATGGCCGAAGCCCAGCTTGCGGCGCGTTATAACCGGCCTGATTTCAAGCTCATCGACCACCATGTCTACGGCATCGTCAGCGACGGCGATCTGATGGAAGGCGTAGCTTCCGAGGCGGCGTCTCTGGCCGGTCATTTGAAGCTCGGCAAACTGATCTACCTGTACGACAATAATCACGTCACGCTATCTGCCGGCACCGACATGAGCTTCACGGAAAACTGCGCCGAACGCTTTCATTCTTACGGCTGGCACACGCACATCGTGGACGATGGTAACGATATCTCGGCCATCGAACATGCGATTGATCTTGCAAGAGCCGAAACGCAGAGTCCGTCCTTGATCCTCGTGCGCACCCATATCGGCTATGGTTCGCCACATAAGCAGGACAGTTTCAAAGCCCACGGATCCCCTCTTGGCGCCGAAGAGGTTTTGCTGACCAAGAAAGCGCTGGGTTGGCCGGCTGAGCCGCCTTTCTTCATTCCCGATTCGGCAGCTGCCCATTTCCGTCTGGCCGTTGAGCGTGGCCAGCGCGATGAAGCTCAATGGAACGACAGCTTCAACGCCTACGCCCTGGCCTATCCGGAATTGGCCACAGAATTGCAAAGCATGATGCGGGGCGAGTTGGCGCAAGGATGGGATAGCGCACTACCGCAATTTCCTGCCGACGCGGAAGGCGTGGCAACGCGCGTTGCGTCGGGAAAAGTCATGAACGCGCTCGCGGCAAGGCTGCCGACCCTGACGGGCGGTTCCGCCGATCTCGATCCATCGACCAATACCGCGCTGGAGGATTGGGGCGACTTCCAGCCGCCGGCGCAGCGCGCAGATGACATGCAAGGATCGAACGGCGGCGGCTGGTCCTATGCAGGGCGCAATCTGCATTTCGGCGTGCGCGAGCATGCGATGGGTTCGATCATGAACGGCATCGCTGCGCACGGCGGCCTGTTGCCGTTTGGCGCGACGTTTCTCTCGTTTGCCGATTATATGCGTCCGCCGATTCGCCTTGCTGCGCTGATGCGGCTGCACGTCGTCTACGTATTCACGCATGACAGTATCGCGCTCGGCGAAGATGGACCGACGCATCAGCCGGTCGAGCAATTGGCCAGCTTGCGCGCCATACCGAATCTGACCGTATTACGGCCGGCCGATGCGAACGAAACTGCGGAAGCCTGGCGCGTTGCGGCGATGTGCAAGGGCGGCCCCGTGGTGCTGGTGCTGAGCAGGCAAAAGCTGCGCACTTTCGATCGCACGCAATACGCAGCGGCAAGCGGCGTGCAAAAGGGTGCCTACGTGATGGCGGACGCACCCGAGGACAAACCCGATGTCATCTTGATCGCCAGCGGTTCGGAGGTCGCATTGATTACCGACGCGCGCGAGGTGCTGGCAAAGAGGAATATCGCGGCGCGCGTTGTTTCCATGGCGAGCTGGGAATTGTTCGATGCCCAGCCGCAGGAATATCGAGACAGCGTCTTGCCTCCTTCAATCGGCGCCAGGCTGGCGGTGGAAGCGGGCGTGGCACAAGGTTGGCATCGCTATGTCGGTGCCGATGGCGACGTGCTGTCGGTCGAACGATTCGGCGCTTCAGCACCGGGCACCATTGTGATGCACGAATACGGCTTTACCGTAGATAACGTCTGCAATCGCGTCACTGCGCTGTTGCAGCGGCGGGCAGATATTCGGCAAAATTGATGGTGGTCGGAACTATTCTACAAGCGGACAACGCGCAAGCACCGGGAGAATCAAGATGCAGTTAGGCATGATCGGGTTGGGGCGCATGGGCGCCAATATGGTGCGCAGGCTCAGCGGCGGCGGGCATACCTGCGTTGCCTACGACGTTCAAGCGAACGCGGTCGAGGCTATTGTGGGCAAAGATGTGATCGGCGCATCTTCTCTTGACGATTTCGTCAAGAAACTGCAAACGCCGCGCGTGATATGGATGATGGTGCCGGCAGCCATCGTCGACGACAACCTCACGCTGTTGACGCCCTTGCTTGAGAAGGGCGACATCATTATCGACGGCGGCAATTCCCATTATCACGACGACATCCGTCGTGGCAATGCGCTGCGCAGCCAGGGATTGCATTACGTCGACGTAGGTACGAGCGGCGGTATTTTCGGCGCCGACCGCGGTTATTGCCTCATGATAGGCGGCGAGGCACCGATCGTCGAACATCTGAAGCCGATATTTGTCACGCTCGCTCCGGGGCGCGAAGCGGCGCCACCGACGCAGGGGCGCGTGAAAAACGACGGTACGGCGGAACTGGGTTTCCTGCATTGCGGTCTTCAGGGGGCCGGCCATTTTGTCAAAATGGTACACAACGGCATTGAATACGGCATGATGGGCGCGCTTGCCGAAGGGCTCAATATCCTGCACAACGCCAACGTCGGCAAACGCAATGCCGACTCGGACGCGGAGACCACGCCGCTGCGCAACCCCGAACATTATCAATACGAAATGGACCTGCCCGAAATCACGGAGCTTTGGCGACGCGGCAGCGTCGTCACTTCCTGGCTGCTCGACCTCACTGCTGCTTCAATGGCCAAAGATCCGCAACTGGCGGGATATGCCGGGCGCGTTTCCGATTCGGGGGAAGGGCGTTGGACCATCAACGCTGCCATCGATGAGGCCGTGCCGGCGCCAATCTTGAGCGCGGCCCTGTTCGAACGTTTCAATTCCCGCGGCGAGAGCGATTTCGCCAACAAGGTGCTTTCTGCGATGCGCCATGGCTTCGGCGGCCATGTCGAAAAAAGCGGAAAGCAGTGAAGAATTTAGTGCAGGAGATGAACCATGATTGAAATCGAAGCAGAAATTTTGCAACCAGTCGAAAGTCCGATGCGGGATCTGCATGCTTTAGGGCAAAGCCTGTGGCTCGACAACATCACGCGCGGCTTGTTGAATAGCGGCACTTTGCACGCTTACATCCGCGATTACGCGGTCACCGGCTTGACCTCGAATCCGACTATTTTTGAACAGGCAGTGCAGGGCAGCAGTTTCTATGATGAAGCGATACAGAAGAAAGCCGGTGAGGGCAAAGCGACTGAAGATATTTTCTTTGAATTGGCCCTGGAAGACCTGACCGAGGCCGCCGACCTGTTTCGGCCGATCCACGATGCAACAACGGGTATCGATGGATGGGTTTCGCTAGAAGTGTCACCTTTGCTGGCCGACGATGCGCCCGGCACCATATCCGAAGCGGCCCGGCTTCATGCGCGCGCCGGCCGGCCCAATCTTTTCATCAAGATACCCGGCACGCCCTCGGGCTTGCATGCCATAGAGGAATCGATCTTTGCCGGCGTGCCGATCAACGTGACCCTGCTGTTTTCGCGCGAGCAATATCTGGCTGCGGCGTTGGCCTACATGCGCGGCATCGAACGGCGCATGGCCGCCGGGCTTGATCCGCGCGTTGCTTCGGTGGCATCGGTTTTCGTCAGTCGTTGGGATGTCGCGGTCAAGGACAAGGTTCCGCAGGCTTTGCAAAATCGCCTGGGCATCGCGATCGCGCAACGCACTTACGCGGCCTACAGAGAATTACTTGAGTCGCCGCGATGGCGCAAATTGGCAGAGGCTGGGGCGCAACTGCAACGGCTACTGTGGGGCAGCACCGGCACCAAGGACCCGGCCGCACCGGATACGCTTTATCTCCAGGCGCTCGCTGCACCCGATACCATCGACACCATCCCGGAAAAAACCCTGCTGGCGTTCGCCGACCATGGCACCGTGAAAGAAACCATGGCACCAGACGGTGGCGATGCGGAACAACTATTGGCGGAGTTTGCACTGGCCGGTATCGATGTTGCTGCATTAGCCACGCAGTTGCAACAGGAGGGCACGGTAGCGTTCAGCAAGTCCTGGAAATCCCTGTTGGCGGTTGTCGCAGAAAGAATCCGCCTCATTTGATTGGTAAACCTATGAAAATCAGTCCAATGGCCGGCAAGCCGGCAACCCCTTCCATGCTGGTAAACATCCCGCGGCTAGTCACTGCCTATTTCACCGAGACGCCGGATGCATCACTACCTGCTCAGCGTGTGGCATTCGGCACGTCTGGTCACCGCGGTTCGTCGTGCCAGAAGACATTCAATGAAGCGCATTTATTGGCTATCACCCAGGCGATCTGCGATTACCGCGCGAGCAAAGGCATAGACGGCCCGCTATTCCTCGGCATCGACACGCATGCCCTCTCCGTGCCGGCCTGCGCCACCGCTTTGGAAGTGCTGGCCGGTAACGGCGTGGACGTCATGTTGGCGCAGGATGACGAATATACGCCCACGCCGTCGGTTTCGCTCGCCATCATCATGCACAATCGCGGCCGCAAAACCGGCCTGGCGGACGGTATCGTCGTAACGCCTTCCCATAACCCGCCTGATAGCGGTGGATTCAAATACAACCCGCCCAATGGTGGCGCGGCCGACACTGATGTCACCGGCTGGATCGAGACGCAGGCAAACCGCATCATGGAAAACGGCTTGGCAGGCGTCAAGAGAGTGAGTATGGATCAGGCCTTGCGCGCCGCTACCACCCACCGCTACGATTACCTGGGCAACTACGTGAACCAGCTGGACCAGGTGCTCGATATGGATTTGATCAGTGGAGCCTCCATCCACATGGGTGTCGATCCGCTGGGCGGCGCCGGTGTGCACTATTGGGGCAGAATCGCCGATCAATACAAGCTCAACCTCACTGTGATCAGCTATGAAGTCGATCCCTGCTTTCGCTTCATGACGGTCGATTGGGATGGCTGCATACGCATGGACCCATCGTCACCCTATGCAATGCAGCGCTTGATCGATGTTGGGGAAGACTACGATATCGCCTTCGCCTGCGACACCGATCACGATCGCCATGGCATCGTGACGCGTTCAAACGGCCTGTTGCCGGCCAATCATTATCTCGCCGTCGCGGTGGACTACCTGTTCCAGCATCGACCCGAATGGCCGCACGACGCAGGGGTGGGCAAGACTGTCGTCACCAGCGGCATCATCGACAGTATTGCTGCGAGACTCGGCCGCCCTCTGTTCGAAACCCCGGTAGGCTTCAAATGGTTTGCCGCCGGTCTCGGCAGCGGTTCCCTCGGGTTCGCTTGCGAAGAGAGCGCGGGCGCCTCATTTCTGCGGCGCGACGGTACCTGCTGGACTACCGACAAGGACGGCATGGCAGCGGCTTTGCTGGCTGCTGAAATCACCGCACGTGTGGGGCGCGATCCCGGCGAGATTTATCGGACACTGGCCGGCGAATTCGGCAGCCCCGTCGCCGATCGCGTCGAAGTTGCGGCAACACCTGCGGAGAAGAAACTGTTGGCCGCGCTTTCAGCGCAGCAAATCCATGGCGCCGAGCTGGCCGGAGAAAGAATTCAGCACATACTGACGACTGCGCCGGGCAATGACGCGCGCATTGGGGGGTTGAAGGTCACCACCGAAGGCGGGTGGTTTGCCGCCCGGCCATCCGGTACGGAAGACATCTACAAGATTTACGCCGAGAGCGTACGCGGAGACGAGCACTTGCAACACATCGTGCGCGAAGCGCAAGCGATTGTCGATGCCGCACTGGCACCGGCAAGTGCATCCAATTCGGTTGCACCAGTTCAGGCAAGCAAGGAACATCATGAATCGCCGCATGGCGAACAACCGACCACCAATCAAGGAATTAATACCATGAATTCCAAGCATACATTGCCGCCAAATTCGACAAAAGTCACTCACGTGGATGCGGCGCTGGACGAGGCCCTCGCGGAATCTTTCCCCGCCAGTGACCCTGTCGCGATCAGTTTCTCCAAGCCAGACGGCCCGGCAATAGATGAATCAGTTGTCGACGTGTCCAGGCTTTCCACGGCGACCAGGTTGCCTCAGGATCGTTAAATTCATGAACTACTGCAAATGATGCTCGCGCGAAATCTTGCGCCTCATTACTTGCAGCACAACGGCGCGTCTCTTGCACCTCTGCAACGATGATCAAAGTAGCGGTATTTTTTCTCAACCAGAGGGCGAGTTACGATAATCTGGATCAATCCGTGTAATATGTAGGAGCCAATGATTGCCGGGCTGCATGCTGAAGATGCATCGGCACATTCTGGTCGCGCCGGAAGCCTTGGGCTTTCCGGAAAGTGACGTGGCCGATACGAGCCGCATATGTCCGAGACGTACCCCGCGAATGATTTGCCCAACTCTGCTGGTCAGATGTATGAGCATGCCTATCGCAAACTGCTTTACGTGGAAGATCAGCCGGCAAATCTCGCACTGGTCGTGCAACTGATATCCAGACGCACCAACTGGAAATTGCTCACTGCCATAGATGGCCACTTGGGAATGCTGCTGGCCAAGGCGAATCGGCCGGACGTCATATTGATGGATATCAACCTTCCCGGTATCGACGGATTCGAGGTATTGCGCCTGTTGCGCGCTGATCCCGATGTTTGCACGATCCCGGTCATCGCTTTGTCATCGAATGCATTTCCGATAGACCTCGAAAAGGGCAGCAAAGCCGGATTCTTTCGCTATTTGACCAAGCCGTATCGAATCGGCGATTTGATGAGTGCGCTTGACGATGCGCTGGAATTGGTGCCGCAACGCCAGTCAAGCTTCTGACGCGATCAAAGACGACTGCGGCGTAAAGAGTTCGGTCTACTGACCGGCAACGGCATTCAAGCCGCCATCGTGATCATGATGAGGCCGGCAAACGCCACGAAAATCATCAGCGCGATAATGTCATCGTAAGTCATGATCAGTTCCTTATCGGTTCGCAAGCTGCGCGCCAGGGCGCGTGCGATCGTCTGCGGCGCGTCGAGTACACGCCTATTTCATGGCGCCCATCAACGAAACCACATTACCCGATGCGCACGCTTGTTCCTGTTCGCGTTCAATCTCGGCGATCAGATCAATTAATTTCCCCAACCACGGGTAGCGGCTGAAGCGACGATTTTTATTGACGTCGCCCAACTCAAACAGGAAGCGCGGCGTAAATGTGCGCACCTGCATCTTGCTGTAAGCGCAGCCGTTGACTTGGGCACGCTTTCCCAGGTAGGCCAATGCGCATTGCCGGCGATAGGCAGCGAGATTGTCGTTGCTCGTCACAAAATCAGAGCGGCCACTGTTCTTGCTTTGCCTTTGGTAGGCTTCCCAATCGCCTTCGCGGATATCCGACGCTGATGATTTCGGGGCGGCCTTGGTCACTAGGGCAGACTGCGCTGTGGGAAACATGATTTCTCCAAAATGTATTTCTGGGTTCGGCTGATTCTTGCCCGGAGTGGGCCGTTGGAAACTGGGTGCCGTGAAACAGAAGTTACGCGCATGTGCACCGCCTATCTGTGCGTTAAGTCGCATAATCGGAAGGTGGCCTGCATTGGCCCGGCATGCACCTTGGGTGCGCAAAGTTGAGTGGGTACTCACATGCGGTGGCCGCCAGGCCACGAGCCTGCCGGCTGCAGAGGGTCGGCGTCGATTGACGGCATGGACGACACAACCCGCGTCAAGTATGATTGCGGGCGTCACACGAAGCCGCCTCCAACAACAAACGAAATCCATTCCATGCAACGGCCCATACCCGTCAAGCTTGTCCTCGTCCTGACCTTCCTTTGTTCCGGTTTCGCAGCCCTGTCATACCAGACCTATTTTGCCAAGAAGCTGGCGCTGGTTTTTGGCAGTCAATCGAGTGCTGCCTACACTGTGCTGGCCATCTACATGGCCGGCATGGCGCTCGGTTCGGCGCTGGGTGCCGCGTTGGCACACCGCACGCGGCGCCCGCTGTATTGGTACGGTGCAGCCGAAGCAGTGATTGCGGCGTATTGCTGGATCACGCCTGACATCTTCGGCCTGGCCCACGTCGCCTACGTCGATCTGGCGCAAGGTATCCGCCCCGACGCCGGGCAATTGGCGCTCTACCAGGTGCTGCTCGGTGCGGCGGTGCTGGCCCTCCCCACCATTCTGATGGGCGTGACGCTGCCGCTGCTCGTGCGGGCCGCTGCCGGCGTGCAGGAGTGCTTTGCCGCCTTGTCGGCGCTCTATTCGGCCAATACCCTGGGTGCAGCCTTCGGTGCATTGTGCGCAGGGTATTGGTTGATTCCGGGCTTGGGCATGCGCGCCACGCTGGGCGTGTCCTGTCTGATCGATCTCGGCGTGGCACTGATTGCAGTATGGCTCGCCGCACGTATCGGCGGCGCATTGCCGGACGCGGCAAGCCCGGCGGCACCGCGCCAATTCGGCCCGGCAAGGCTGCGCAATCTCGCACTCGTTATTCTATTTTTCACCGGCGCCATCACGATGTTGCTGGAAGTGTCCGCCATTCACCTGCTTGCCGTGGTGATCGGCAACAGCGTCTATGCATTTGCGCTGATGGTCACCTGCTTTCTGCTTGGCCTCGGCCTGGGCGGCTATTGCGCTCGCGCCGTGGCAGGGCGGGACGAAACGAAGCGCCTGATGCGCGGCACCTTCGTGCTGGCCGCATGCATCCTGTCATCGACCTTTCTGTGGCAAGCGGCATCGGCTTATTTCTTCTGGCTGGCCGGCTTGAACATACCCAACTCGTTTGCCTTGCGCGAGTTCCTGCGCGTGGTGCCTGCCCTATGCATCATGCTGCCGCCCGCTTTTGCCATCGGCGCGCTTTACCCGCTGACCATGAGCATGGCCGCCGACGGGCGCCATGACAGCATCGGCATACCCGGTGCGCTCAACACGGTAGGCAATATCGTCGGCGTGCTTGCCGCCGGCTTTGTGCTGCTGCCGGCAATTGGCGGCATGGGGATTGCGCTGGTTGCTGCAGCGCTGGCGATCGGCATGCTGGCGCTCGCCCTGTTTGCCATGCCTGCCCCCGGCATGCGCCGCTTTATGCCTCTGGCGGCATTGCTGTTGCTATTCGCCGTCGTGCCCAAGAGCCTGGACTGGAGCCGCGTCGCGTCCGGCGTGAACGTTTACATGCGCATCCCCTACTATGCGAGCGGCAGCGTCATCGACCACGCCGAAAGCGCTGACGGCGGCTTGACTGCAATATTCGGCCAGAAATTCGATGGTGAACCGCTGTTGCACAAAACGCTTACCACCAATGGCAAGTTCGAAGGCAATAACGTCATGGCGCGCGGCGGCGAAATGGAGGCGCAAGTCGGCCTGGGTCTGGCCCCGCTCATGCACGTCTCGCACCTGGACGACGCGCTCGTGATTGGCTACGGCGCCGGCATCACTTCCATGACCATTCACGAGTCGGGCTTCGAGAGGATGGACATCGTCGACCTCAGCCGGGACCTGGTGCGCCTGTCCGACCGCCATTTCGACACCGTGAATTTCGGCGTATCTTCGCAACCGAACGTGCACATGTACTACACCGACGGACGAAACTACCTAAGCCTGACAGACCGCAAATACGACCTGATTGCCATGCAGCTTTCATCAATCTGGTTCGCCGGCGCTGCGTCGCTCTACAACCGCGAATTCTATGCCACTGCAGCCGCGCACTTGAAGCAGGACGGCGTGCTGCAGCAATGGGTGCAACTGCATCACACCACCCCGCGCGATCTGCAGGCAATCTACGCTTCCGCCGCGCAGAGCTTTGACCACGTCTGGATGTATGTCATAGGTGGGCAGGGCGTGCTTATCGCAAGCAACAGCGTGCACGCTGCGCCGGACGACATCAAGCGCCAGCGTGTGCGCGAGGCCGCAGCCAAGCCGCGCCTGCGCCCATTTGTGGCGCTATTCAACGATGGGATTGACGCGGTGCTGGACGGCGAAGTGCTGTCGCCCGACGCAGTGGCGCGCTGGGTTTCTTCGAAGGATGCGATTGTTTCGACCGATGATAATTTATATCTCGAATACAGTACGCCGAAGGGGAATGCTTTGCCTGGTGAAGTGGCCGACACTAACCTGACCTATCTACAAGCCTTGCAGTAGACGTGCCGCCTGGAACCGATTGGTGAATTGGCTGGGAGTTTCCATTCGGCCGCCTTTAGCTGTCAGTGACGAGGCATGTTTGACACGTTGCCTCGCTTTCGCGACAGCGCTTGACTAAGGTAATTGGTTAGTCTAAGCTTACCGTAAGTTTTTACTTACGGAATATGAAAACATCACTACACACCGGACTACATGCCATTGCGGACCAAACGCGACTCGCCATCCTGCAACGGCTGGCACAGCAGCCTTTGGCAGTGGCGGAACTTGCTCGGGGATTCTCGGTGAGCCGCCCTGCCGTTTCCCAGCATCTGAAAGTGTTGAAGGATGCCGGCCTCGTCAATGATAGGCAACAAGGCACGCAACGCATCTATCAGATCGATCCCGCCGGCATCGAGGCGCTCAAGGCCCATTTCGATCGGCTTTGGTCGAATGTGCTGGATAACTTCCAGGTTGCAGCCGAAGAAGGACCGCAATTAAAAATCGGAGAGGAGAAGAAAGATGACCGCAAGCGCAAGTGAAGTCAGAAAAACCCTTACATTGAAATGCTCGCAAGAACACGCGTTTCGTGTTTTCACCGAGCGAATGGGAAATTGGTGGCCGGCGGCCCACCACACTGGGGCACTGCCATTTCGCGACATCGTGATCGAGAAGCAGACCGGCGGCCGCTGGTACGAAGTTGACGTGCGTGAGCAAAAAGGCGACTGGGGCCATGTTCTGGCCTGGGAGCAGCCGCATCGACTGGTGTTGTCATGGCACCTCGATACAGAATTCGTCTTTCGGCCCGAATTCGATCGCGCTTCCGAGCTGGAGTTCTGCTTTATAGCCGAAGGTCCGAACCAGACGCGCGTGGAATTCGTACACAGACATATCGATCGTCACGGCAAGGGCTACGAAGCGCTACGCGAACAGCTTAATAACGGATGGGTGGCTGTGCTCGACGCATTTGTCACCCTCGCGGACAAGGCGAGTGAGGAAGGCGGCGGAGCATGAAGGCCCCACTTCCCAAGATATTGCTGCGCTTGGCAGCCATCGCCACAGCATTGCTTGCGCTCGGCCACACGTTTGGCAACCCCTGGCTGCCGGAGCTCGGTAACGGTGCGCATAGCGTGATTGAAGCCATGGCTGCTTACCGTTTCGATATTGAGGGCATGACGCGCTCCTATCATGATTTTTATATCGGCTTCGGCTGGATGCTCAGCGCCTATCTGTTTGGTCATGTAGTGATGCTTTGGCTGTTGAGCGGCATGGTGGGGGGTGAAATGGCTGGGCCTCGTTTGATCGTCTGCGTACTGTTCGTCGAAAGCCTGGCTTTGCTGACTATGTCATGGGCATTTCTTTTCCTCGTGCCCGTCATCATGAATTTTGCGATTGCGATGTTGCTCGGAGGCGCTTGGTGGGCAATGCGGGACAGTGTCCCTGCAGCGGAACTAAATGCCGCCAATTGAGCCTCATGAGTGTCAATGACCTTAGCTGCTACAACTGGTTTCTTAACCGGTGTCCCTCGGCAAAATAAAATAGCGCAATACGTCATCGCCATGGAACCGAATGGCGTGCCCCAACGACCAAATCCTTGCCGAGATCGGGTAATGCGAGCAAGCCCATCTTCCCCCAATCGCAACGCTACTATTCAAGCATCCCCAGTGCATCGGCGCTGAGACAAGGCAGGCATTTTCCCGTCTCAGCGCAGGTACTCCGCAAGCGACATAATTAAACCGAACCGACATCATGCATTTATTCGTTCACAATTCCCCCCCGTTTCGCGCTTGTTACGGCAACGAAAGCAATGAGACACTGGATTGCATCAAGCAGGTCAATGAAGAATTGCAAGCCAATAGCGCAGCGTTGGATGCCGGGAACGTGCACGTATGCGCAGCCTTGAACAATACCTATGGTTCGGAACGGATGATACAGCAGCTATTTCACGCCGGACATGCGAAGGAATTGGAAAAGGCAGGAATATTCAAGAAAAACAGGGTCAAGCAGCCCCAATACAATGTAGCCAAAAGCGAACTCAAAAAGGAAATGGCAGCAGGAAACGCTTTGCCCCCGATGTTGCAAGCAGTAAAGCGTTACGTGACAAGAACCAAACTTTTACGCGATTTGGACGATCTGAGAAGTACTTGGGTCTATACCTGGAACGCAACCAGAAGAATTTACCGGCCGGAAAATAACGCCAAATATCCTTTCCTGTATTCCGACGGCGCCCCCCTGGATATCATCGGAATTCCCTATCAGGAAAAAAGAGGGGAGTCCGGCAACATCTATAAATCTTCCGACGCATTCAAGTTCGTGGATAGCACACTGCTGCCAAGAACACGGGGCAAGCTTTACGATACGATGCGGCGCACTGTTTTTTCAAAGAGCCACAGGAAATGCAAGGACGAAGCATGCATGGTGGAAGGAAAGGAAAACACGGTCGAAGCAACATGCGATATTGCCGAAGGCTCATGCCTTGGAGCTTATGGCGGCTTCGGCT
>DATBQE010000079.1:0-6482 GCA_036561005.1 Burkholderiaceae bacterium
TCGTAACGCCATGTTCTCGGGCTGCTTGCCCGAGACATAAAAGGGAGAGGAACCTCGTGAGAGGAACCCTCCCTTTTTCATTGGCAATGAGAATTCGAGCGACACCCTGTCGTAAATATGCACACCTGCGGTGCATACCGCTTATTCTCCGGTAGAAAGATTTGCAGATGGCAGATACACTCGACCTCACCCCGCAATTACGCTCGGCAGCTTGGTCGGGCGTGCGGCACTAACCACTGTCGAGGAGTGATTCGTGGCTATCCTGCGCAATTTTTCCATTCAAAAAAAACTGGTCCTTGGATTGGCCGTTTGCCTGCTGATGTATATCGCGATTTCATCCACTCTCAGCATTGTCATGACCGGCAGCGGCATACGCGCCCGCGTCGAAGGCCAGGAACTGCCTGCCGTGGTCGGGGAAATACGCAACGACATTCTGCGGCGCATAGGCGAGCCGCTGGCCCTTTCGCAAGGCATTGCGAATAACAATTTCTTGCTCGATTGGGAAGCCGGCGGGCTGGCCGATACCGGCCTCGAAGCTTGGCAGCATTACGCTGCGAAGATCAAGGAAAGCGCCAAGGCCTCGACGGTATTTTGGGTGTCGGGCGAAACCGGCAAATATTTCACCGAGAATGGGCTCGATCGCACCTTGAGCAAGGATAGCCCGAGCGATCAATGGTTCTACGGCTTCCTTGCCAAGGGCAAGCCCTACGTACTCGACATCGACAAGGATGTCAGCGCCAGCAAATACATGTTGTTCATCAACACACGCTTCGATGCCGGCGGCAAGCTGGGCGCGGCCGGCCTGGGCTTGTCCGTCGACGGCCTGGCCGACGCCATCAAGGCGTATAAAGTCGGCGGATCCGGCTTTGTCTATCTGGTGCGTGCGGACGGCACCATTCTGATTCACTGCGACGCAACGCTCATCGACGGCAAACATACACTGAAGGATTTGAACGGCTTCACACCTGAACTGAGCGCCAAACTACTGCATGGCGAAAAATTTGCCACGACCAGCTATTCCCCTGCAGGCGGAAAACGTATCGTGGCGTCGTCTTACGTGCCGGAATTGAACATCTACGTCATCGCCGAAGTACCCGAGAGTGAAGTCCTCGGGGACGTATTGAAGTCGCTCAGCCTGTCGGCCATCGTTGCCGCCGTCATCGGCGGTGGCGTCGGCCTGTTCGTGATATTCGTGATTAGCCGGGCCATTGCCGCGCCGGTTGCCCGCGCGGCACACCTGCTTGGTGAAATCGCCGATGGCGATGGGGATTTGAGCCGCAAGATGCCGGTCGAGAGCAACGATGAAATCGGCGCACTGGCCGACGCCTTCAATCGCTTTGTCGCTTCGCTGAACAAGACCGTGGGCCAGGTGCGCATCAGCACCGACATGATTGCCACGGCCTCCAGCGAAATTGCGGCCGGCAATCTCGATCTGTCGGGACGCACGGAATCGCAGGCTTCCAGCCTCGAAGAGACTGCCTCGGCCATGGAAGAATTGACGTCGACCGTAAAGCAGAACGCCGACAACGCACGCGAAGCAAACATGCTCGTCGTATCGGCCTCGGAACATGCATTAAAAGGCGGCGACGTGGTCGGACAGGTTGTACAGACAATGGGATCGATCAAGGAAAGTTCACGCAAGATTGTCGACATCATCGGCGTGATCGACGGTATCGCATTTCAAACCAACATCCTGGCATTGAACGCCGCCGTCGAGGCTGCGCGAGCCGGGGAGCAAGGGCGCGGCTTCGCCGTCGTCGCAGCCGAAGTTCGCAATCTTGCGCAGCGTTCGGCCGGCGCGGCCAAGGAGATCAAGGGCTTGATCGGCGATTCGGTGGAGAAGGTTGATGCCGGCGGCAGGCTGGTCGATGAGGCGGGCGCCACCATGAATGAAATCGTGACATCGGTGAAACAGGTCGCGGCGATCATGAACGAGATTGCATCGGCAAGTTATGAGCAGAGCGAGGGCATCGGACAGGTCAATGACGCCATTACCCAAATGGATGAGGCAACCCAGCAAAATGCGGCTCTGGTCGAGCAGGCGGCGGCGGCGGCGCAATCCCTGCAAGACCAGGCCAGCGCGCTTGCGCAAGTCGTCAGCGTATTCAAACTCGATGCCGGCGCAGCGCTTCCACCTCCGGTTGCGCCAGGATCGACGACTGCTGTCGCCGCCGTAGCGACCCGCGCCAAACCAACAATGATGAAGCCGCGTCCAATCGCGGCAGCGAAGCCCCCGGCAAAAATACCGGCTCGTCCTGCGGCGCGGGATAACGATTGGGAAGAGTTTTAGATTTTCGCTCCGGCCGCTGCGATCATGGAAGCCAATGTGATCGGCAACGGCATTTTGAGGGCAAAGATTGATCCTGGTCAACTGCATGACTGTCGCGCGCGCGTAGACTTGAGCCTCAGCATGAGTTGAGCCATGCATTGCGTCGCACAAAATTGCGCGCTGTGCATGCAGTTCAATTGTCCCGAGACGTGCTATACGGTATTTTTACGCAGCCAAGGTTGCCTTGACTGGTTATCCTTTTTTATAGTAACGTGAAATGTCCTTGCTTGCTTTTCTACCGGATTGAAAAGCCGTCGCAGCCTGCGGGCCCGACTGCAAAGCGTAACTTTTCGATGAAATCGCGTCAGCAGGTCAAGCGGAGAGTCACATACGATAACCATTAACAATAAATCCGTTTCATGAAGTCCACGAGTCCATTTATAAGGAGGTAGACATGAAGTTGAAGAATGCTGCAACGATTGCGGTAATTTCCCTTGGGTTGGTCGCAGGTGCCGCACTCGCCAAACCGAGTTTGGCCCCCAGCGTTTCAACGCCTGAGGCAGCCGACAAGATGGTCGTGATCAAAGATACGACCAAAAGCGTCAACGTATTCGAAAACGACACAGTTCTGTTCAAAGTGGGCGACAAGCAATTTGCCATCAAATTTGACGGTAACAATGTCTACTACGATCTGAGCACGCTTGCTCCCCCTGGTGTTCTCACACGCAAAGTCAAAGTGTATGTTGCGCCGAACCCCAAGGATCACGAGCAAGGCATTCCCTGATCTGAAATAACGCAGCAAGGCCTCGCCGTACCAGTTGCGGCGAGGTTGTCACCAGCATTGCCCTTCGATCCAGCTTCCTACCGATAATCTCCCAAAGAACCGAGCACCACTAAGCGCAGGCGCTAACGGGCTCTTGCGTGCAACGCAATTCTAAAAAAAGTTTAATCCCTGATCCTGCCTTGGCTCGGCATACTTGAGAAGCTTGGGGCAAGCCAAATCGTCTTTGCTCCAGCGGCGGCCAACTATGTGGAGGAAGCGATGAATCGGAAACTTCTGATTGCCGGGGCAGCAATGCTGACTTGGACGGCAGCCGCGGCGGCTGCAGATAGTCATGGCGACATCCTGGGCACAGCGGAGCCGGCTCCGGGCGCAGCGCGGACGATAGTCATTGGGTCAAACATCGATTACGTGAATCTGGACCGCGGCGAAATCGTGAATTTTATCGTTGGCGACAAATCGTTCGCCTGGAGTTTCGCAACCGCCGGGACCATATCGGAACTTGATTTGAACGATATAGCACCGCCGGGGCTGCTCGATCATCGAGTGAAGGCCTATATCAAGCGCCTTCCGTTGTACGATGGCGGTTGAATTGACGGCACATGATCGCAGCCTCGTACCTATCCGGCGAGATACTTCGATGCGTGGGTCAGAACTTGGTGCGAAGGCCGAAACCCGTCACGTAGTTGCTGGTATTGTCGCCGCCCGCGACAAATGGCGCTGAGTAGTCTGCACCTTTGTACTGGGAATACATCACACCCGCGTAGACATCGGTGCGCCTGGTGAAATGGTAGTCAAGCAAAGCCGAATAGGTATAGATATTTCCATCGAGTTGCTTTGCATCGCTTGAACGCTTCGGATTCTGATCATAGAAACCGATCGCCAGATTCAACGCGGGAGTGAAGTTATAGTCTCCGCCGAAAAACCATACGTCAGTAGTTTGTTCTGCCGCGCCAAAATTTGCGCTCGCGCTGGCGGCATTACCAATTGGATATCCCGCAAACGTCGTGATGCCCAACGAAGCCAACGAATCCGAGGGGGCCCTGAGTTTATAACTTTCGTAGCCGCCTCTCAATGTGGCCTGCCCGAAGATATATTTGCCGGCAATGAAATAAGCGCTGGTGTTGTAGTTCGTGACGTTCACATTGCCTGCGACCGTGCTGACACTACTTTTCAACGCGTCGGTAAATTCCTCATACGCGGCCTGGATGCCGAACGGTCCCTCCTCGTAGCCGAGATTGAGCGCATAGGCCGACCCGGCAGAATTGTTGCCGGCAGCACCACCGATCTTGTACAAGGCGCCGAAGCTCAATGCGCCCACCTTGTTTTTGTAGCGAACACTGTTGTCGATGCGAACGTTTTCCGAAAAGCCGCCGCCGCCGCCGACTGCATTCGACGACCCCAGGGCGGAAAACGTCTGCGATTGGGCGACCGGGTCATAGTCCGTCACAATTTCATAAATCGGGTTGTAGTTGCGGCCAACGGCAAGCGTGCCGAGCGACGCGTCGCTCACGCCCACGTAAGCCTGACGGTTGAACAATTGGCCATTGAGCGAGCTGTTTGAAGAAACCGTGCTGGCTTTGGGAGAATTCAATGCCAGAGAAGCGGCGCCATTGGGCAAGACACCGTCCTGCGCATTAAAACCTGACTCCAGAACGAAAAAGGAGCGCAAGCCGCCACCAAGGTCCTCCGATCCTCGCAAGCCCCAGCGCGACCCTTGGATGCCGCCGTTGATCATTGCATTGAGCGGATTATTGATGGTGCTTTTGGTCGCGGTATAGCCGTTCACCGTGTTGCCATAATTTGGATCGGCACTCAGGGAATGCTCAACATGACCGATGGCGAGGTCGATGATGCCATATAGCTCCACTGACGATGCTGGCGCGCTTTGCGCAAATGCATTGCTGGTAGCCAGCAAAATGCCGAGACCTATGATTTTCTTGCTCAAGTGATGCCCCCTGAATTTTTGACAAAAACCTTCCCGACAGACTGCATGGCAATCCGTTCTGAGAATGCAATGAATGCCTTTCGCCGCGCTATATTTGCTTTTTTGTATGCAAACCCGGCAAAGACTGCAGCGATGATTCGCGCTACGCCAGTCTGTCTTGAGACAATAATCGGCGCATGCTGAAACCGTTCAAACTTGCAGCAAGGATAAAAGAAGAGCTGTGTTAAGCAAACGAATGAAAACGGGCTTGCTTATGAGATTTTCGCGTTTGGAGTGGTAATGGTTCGCAGATTGCAGCAATTTTGGGTGCGGAGTACGTGGTTAGCGTTTATCCGGGGGGAAGCAAAAAGGGAGGGTTCCTCTCCCTTTTATGTCTCGGGCAAGCAGCCCGAGAACATGGCGTTACGACTGCCTGGAATTGCTTAGAACTTCACGCGCAAGCCCAATGCTGCACCGTTACGCTCGGAAGCGCCGCCCAATGGGGCGCCGGCGAAGCCGAGCACCGAGTTGGTATTGACTTCTGCACCGCCCAGCGAAGTACGGTCCAGATCGAAGTACACGTCGGTACGCTTGGACAGGTGGTAGTCGGCAATCGCGTAAGCGGTCGAGATCTTGCCGTCAGCGGTCGAGCCGTCGTTGGTGATCTTGTCGTACATGTAGCCGAAGGTCAGTTCCCAGCCAGGTGCAGCCTGGAACAGCACGCCGGCTGTCCACATGTCGTCCTTGCGCTCCAGACCGCTGATTGCCGTATTGCCGGCAAACAAGCTGGTGTTGGCCAATGCGCCGCCGCTGTTCGAGGCTGCCTTGGCGAAGCCTGCGTCACGCTTGGCTTCGAAGTATTGCAGGTACAGCGTTGCCGGGCCTGCAACATAGGAACCAGCCAGACCGGAAACGGTCAGCTTGTTCGAATTGGCATCGGTCGATTGCTGGATCACGCCGGCGACCGAGACTGGGCCTTCGGTATAGGTCAGTGCGCCGCCGACGGTCGAGCCGACGGTGGTGGTGCCGGTCTGGCCGCCGAACGAGTATTGGAATTCGGCAGTCACTGGACCCCAGGTACCGGTGTATTTCAGCGAATTGTCGAAACGGATGCCATAGATGAAGGCTTCCCATTCGTTTTCGTTGAAGTTACCGACGCCCAACGGGTCGTAGTTGCCGAGCACGTCGAACGCGATACCGTATTGACGGCCTGCGTCGAGCTCGCCGAGCGACTTGTCTTTCAAGCCGATGAATTCCTGACGGCCGAACAATTGACCTTGCTGGTCGAATGCGCCGTTATTGCTCTGGAAACCGTTTTCCAGCTTGAACACGGCCGATGTACCGCCACCCAGATCTTCTTCACCCTTGAAGCCGATACGCGGGCCCTGGAAGGCACCTTCGGTCATGGCGGTCTGGCTACCCAGTGCGCCACCTGCGCCAACCTGGTTGGTCGTGTAGCGGATCGTGGTATCGATCACGCCATAGATCGTGACGTTGGTTTGCGC
>DATBQE010000080.1:0-4532 GCA_036561005.1 Burkholderiaceae bacterium
CGGAATGAACGGCGGTGGCGGCGCAGCCAGCTTCGGCGGCGGCGGCGTCGGGTCCGGCGGCGGTGGCGGGGTCTTCTTTACTTCTTCGATGATCTTGGTCTCGACCGGTGCCTTGATCGTCTCGATGAAGCGGGTCGCCAATCCCGTCACGAGCAACCACACGCCAATCAAGTGTACTAAGATAACGACGCCTAATCCGCTAAATCTCCTCAGCGGGCTGACTTCGTTTTGTGAGAAATCCATGCGTGCTTCCTCCAATTCCAACTGTTACTTGAATCCCTTTGAAGCTCTAGGTCTGATGCCTGTCTGAATCTGGGGTATGCGGGATTATACATACGTTGAATTTTCTATCAATACAATTTTCAAACCCCAAATTTTCGCTGGCATTTACCTCTTGAAAAATCGTAAATATCAGGCAACAACTACTTGTGCAGCCCGTAAATTAGGCGCTCTGAATAAAATTTAGTTTTTCTACGCCGATTTATCAATGTTATTTGATTACAGCACCCAAGTAATCCAAGACCCGAACAATATATGGCAGATTTTCATAATCGAACGAGCGTTCACAATATTTTCAATGTTGCGCAATGCTTGCCCTGCCGCGCTTTTGTCGCCTCGAAATTGCGGAAAACAAAAGTGAAAATTTTTCCGGGTTGGTTCCGCCTCAAGCTATTTTACTGCCGGCTTTGTCTCAGTTTCCTCGAAAAACTACCGGTGTCCCTTGCTTGCCGTTTTTTCCAATTGGGCAAGGAAAATCGATTGAGCGGTGTTAAGACTGTGCAGATTGACAATAAGTTCGTTAGAACAGTTCCGCATCATATATTTGCCGCAGGGCAGATTTGTTTCGTTTCGCCATGCTGGCGGTCCATGGCGTAGACTCTCGCGAAGTGATGTTTTGCATAATGTTATTACCGCGCTGACTGAAAATTGTTAAATGAACAATAAAAATGCATCGGCTTGGCTCGAGAACCTGATTCTATGTCTACTGCTCTTTATAGTGATGCCTGCCAGTGCCAGCGATCCCTCCAAAATACTGCGCATTCCGTTTGAGGCCCCCGACTCGGGCTTTGACGGCGCCTTGACGGTTAATTTGTATTCCGGCAAGGTCACGGAAGCAATTTTTGAGCGCCTGCTAACCTATGATTATCTGGCTCGGCCCGCCAGGCTGGTGCCGTCCACTGCCGAGGCGATGCCCGAGGTGCTCAATAATGGCACGACCTTTGTCTTTCATATACGCAAAGGGATTTTCTTCACACCGGACCCCGCTTTCAAGGGAAACATGCGGGAATTGACTGCGAATGACTATGTTTATACGTTCAAACGTATCCTCGATCCGCAAAACCACTCGCCGATCACCAATTTCCTTGCCGGCAAAATCGTAGGGCTGGACGCACTTGCGCAGCAAGCGGCGAAATCCGGACGTTTCAATTATGACGCCCCGGTGGCGGGCTTGCAGGCCCAGGATCGTTATACCTTGCGTATCGAACTGGTTGCGCCCGATTACAATTTTCTCTATGTCGTTGCCAACCCTGCCGGATTCGGCGCCGTGGCGCGCGAAGTTATTGAGGCGTACCCGCGCGACACGAGGTCGCACCCGGTCGGTACCGGGCCATTCATGCTGCAGACCTATATTCCCGGCAGCAAGATCATCCTTGTCGCCAATCCGCAATTTCGCGGTCTTACGTGGAATTTCGACGACACTGCCAAGTCCGGCGAACCGGGCGATGCGCAACTGGTGAACGCCATGCGCGGCAAGCGCCTGCCGCAAGTTGATCGTATCGAAATCAGCATCATCCAGGAAGAGCAATCGCGCTGGCTCGCTTTTTCAGAAAAACAACTCGATCTGGATTTTTTGCCGCAATTGGCTGCCCCGAAAGTCATGCAGGGCGATCATCTCAAGCCGGAATACGCGGCCATGGGGATTCATCTCGATCGTGCCATCGATCCCGGCATCAATTACACGCTGTTCAATATGGACGATCCGACTGTCGGAGGATACGGCAAGGAAAAAATCGCGCTGCGCCGCGCCATTGCCATGGCCTACAACACGCGCGACGATATTGCATTGATACGCAATGGGCAGGCCATCGTTGCCAACATGATGATCCCTCCGGGCGTGGCCGGGTTCGATCCGAGTTATCGCAGCAGTATCGGCTACGATCCCGAGCTCGCCAACAAGCTGCTCGATTACTTCGGCTATAAACGTGGCGCCGACGGATGGCGCAGCATGCCGGACGGCAAGCCCCTGGTATTGCAAATTCATCGGGAATCTGCAGCGATCTATCAGGAGCTGGCAGAATTGTGGAAGCGCGGCCTTGACCAAATCGGCATCCGTGCCGAATTCCCCGTCAGCAATTTCCAGGATAATCAGAAGGCGGCGCTCGAATGCAAACTCATGATGTGGAGTTCGGCATGGACTGCAGATTATCCCGATGGCGAAAACTTCCTGCAGCAACTGTACGGGCCGAATTCACAGCGGGGCAACATGTCCTGCTATCAATCTGCCGCGTACGATACCCTGTACAGAAAAGCAATGGCCTTGCCGCCGGGCGCAGAGCGCAATGCCTTGTATGCACAAATGAATCGCCAGATGGAAGCCGATACCCCATGGCTGGTAGAAGTGACGCGGGTGCGCAATTGGGTGGCGCAACCGTGGGTTCAAGGTTTCAAGAAGCATCCGATATTGAACGCCGAGTGGCTCTACCTTGACATCGACAAACATTGACATGACACGCCTACCAATATCCGCCGCAGCAAATCTGCAGGCCGAAGCATGACGGCGTATATCTTGCGCCGCCTTTGGCAAATGATACCGACCATGCTCGGGGTGATTCTGATGGTTTTCATCCTGTTCAACTGGGTCGGCGGCGATCCGGCCTATATTCTGGCCGGCAAAATGTCGAGCGCGGAGCAGATCGACAATATTCGCCGTCAATTGGGCACCGATCAGCCGTACTACGTGCAGTTGGGTATTTTCATCAGGCAAATACTGACATTCGATTTCGGATCCAGTTGGAGCACCGGTGAAAGCGTGGCCCATATTCTTCAAACGCGCATCGGACCGTCGATGATGATCCTGATACCGATGACGATCCTCGAAACCCTGATTGCCATCGTGCTGGCTCTGGCCATTGCCTTTCTGCGCGGCTCATTGACGGATCGCGCGGTGATGGTGGCTTGCACGGTCGGCATGTCGATCAGCATCCTGGTCTACATGATCGTCTTTCAGTATTGGTTTGCCTTTGAATGGCATATCTTCCCGGTGCAGGGTTGGGGTGAAAGTTTTGCCGACAATCTGGTTCACTACGCACCCCTGCCTGTGCTGATCGGCCTGGCGGTCAGTTTGGCGCCAACCTTGCGCCTTTTTCGCACCTTCGTGCTGGATGAAGTCAACCAGGATTACGTCCGCACGGCGCGGGCCAAGGGGCTTTCCGAGCGGCGCATCCTGTGGGTGCACGTATTGCGCAACGCCGGTATCCCGATCATTACCTACGTCATGGGGAACCTGCCGGGCCTGCTGATAGGCGTCTTCCTGCTTGAGCATTTTTTCAGCATACCCGGCATCGGGCGCGAAGTCATACAGGCGGTAGACCGAAGCGATTTTCCCGTCGTTAAAGCGGTCACGGTGTATGTCGCCGCTGCGACCATGATTTTCAACCTGTTGACCGACCTGCTGTACCAGGCGGTCGATCCGCGTGTCGAGCTGCAATGATGAGTCAAACTGCACCGGTCATCGAATCGGCCGTGCCGAATTCTCCAGGATTGTGGCGTCTTGCCTGGCGCCGCTTGTGCCGCGACAAACTCGCCATGTTTGCGCTGGGTGTGGTCGGACTGTATATTCTGACACTGCTCCTATCGTCAAGCGGGTTGCTGGCAGCCGATTGGAACAGGGAAATTGCCGTCAACTATGCGCCACCAACGTTCGCTGCGGGCCGTGTGGAGCAACAAGATCTTTCTCCGGACGCAAAGCGTCAGGGGGAGCTTCCGCCCGAGAATCCGCTCGACCCCTTGAAGGAAGTACTACGCCGGTTGCGCGCCCAATCGGGCAACGGAGCGGCGCGCGGCGACAATGAATATGGCGTCGCTGACCCATTGGCAAAAGACCTGGAGGCGATCCGCGCCGAAATGGGAAAGGACGCGAATGCCGCCGGTGAGTCCGATACCATGGCGCGCCGTGCAACCTTGCCCTTCGGTGCCGACAAATGGGGCCATGACATCATCAAAAAGACCATCAAAGGTTCGGAAACTTCGATCGTGGTCGGACTGGCGGCTGCCTTGCTCGCGACTTCGCTCGGCACACTATTTGGCGCGCTGGCAGGATATTTCGGCAGGGCGGTAGACGACTTTTTCAACTGGTTTTACAGCGTCTTTACGGCAGTTCCCAATCTTTTGCTGATTATGGCCATCGCAGCCGTGCTGCAGCGCAAGGGCGTGACGACGATCGTGCTGATCCTTGCCTTGACCGGTTGGACGGGAACCTTTCGCCTGATGCGCGCAGAATACATGAAGCACAAAGCGCGCGAATATGTGCT
>DATBQE010000081.1:0-3068 GCA_036561005.1 Burkholderiaceae bacterium
TTGCCCCAGTCCGCAGCAGCACCGGCGATCCAACCCGGTGTGTCGCGTGCAAGCTGGTACATGTCATTAGTGACCTGGCTCGGCCGTTGCTTCCTCAGGCGCACTACGGCGATGGCACCCAGGTTGGCCAGTGTGGTTGCAGCGTTATTGCCGGCGGCAAGTTCTGTTCGCATCAGCTGGACGCCGTCGGGAACTTTTTTCCCGATGAAGGCCTCGCCCTTGGTCGACCAGTTCGCTTTGTTGATCAGCGGTGTCAGCAATGCCAGCGCCGTGGCGGGGTTGGCATTGGCGCCTTGCCAGTTGGTGACGTCCTGGGTCAAGGTCTGCAGGCTGTTGGTCGCAATCTGTAAATCGTCTGGATCGGCCAGCGGAACCATCCTCAGTATGAGTGCATTGAGGGCCGGCACCAGCGTCGGCAGCGTGCCGTAAGCCTGCAGCCGCGCCGCGAGTGCCGCGTGCTGCGTGTTGTAGGTTGTGCGGCCGGTGGTCGAGCCGATACGCCTTGCCTTGGCCAGATCCCACGCAGCATTGAGCACGTTTTCGGCTTGATCGATGGCGCGCGGGTCACCGAAACTTTCCTTCGATTGCGAAGCTCGGTCCTCAAGCGGAATCGCCTGTTCACCACGTATGCTCAAGGCCGGATGTAGTGCCTCCTGCCCAGCGTCAAGCCCAAGCTCGTGGCCGCTGCGAACATGCACATTGCCCGCAGGCTGGCCGTCGAGCAGCGCGTAAATCCAGGCAAGCGGCGACTGATTCCCGATCAGGCCGGTATGGGCAACGATGCCGATCTGAGCGTTGGTTTCCGGGTCGTGATACGGCTGGGTATTGTAGTCCGTCAAGCCCAGCCCGCCGACCAGATCGGTGTTAACCGGATCACAATAGTCGCGCAATTCCCGCACCAGCGTTTTCCAGGGCGCGGTGCCATTGGGCCGTACAGCTAGCGGCAGAGCCAGGATGGTATTGGAAAAGAGTGTCTTGGAGAGGTAGGGGAGCAAGTTCTTTCCGGTCCCGCCTCCCGGATGCAAGTGCCCGGCGCCGTCAGGGCGGTAACGCAGACTGGTTGTCTCCAACTGGTGGGCCAGCATCGTCTGAGCCACGAGGGTCAACCAACCCTGCAGCGCGCGTTTGTCCGGTTCGCTCAAGGTAGCAACCAGGGCGGCGTTGGCGCCATCTTCCATTGTGGACTTGGCGCATCTCACTGCGCTGAGCAAGACGGCAGCCTTTGCGCTGGCAGGGTCAACGGCGCGAAGGTCAGCGGCGGCCTGCCTGAACAGGTTCGGCACCTCGCTCGGCAGCGTGCCGACCGTGGTCTGGTAATAGAGTGAGGGGTCGAGCGCATTGACCATGGTGGTGAGCAATGCGAGGCCGTCGACATCGTTTTGCAATAGACGCGTCAGCGCCTGCACCGGAATGCCGCTAAACAAGCCCGGTACCGGCGCGCTCAAATTAACCTGCGCACCCTGCGTGGCCTTTTGCGCCGAGTCTTCGGCGTGTGTCCTGACCTCAGCGGCGATCAGGCGCATGGTAGCCTCATAGGTGTCACGTCTTTCTTCAAGCGCCGTCGTGCGATACTCCAGATTGCTCATCTCCGCGTCTTCGCCGGGATCAGTTATGTGATTGGCGTGAATATGGTCGCGCAATCGGGCATGGTGATTGCGCCATGCCGTATGGTCGGCGGAAATGTCGTAATGCCCCGGTACTTCGCCGTAAGAATCGGCGTATTCCAACCCGCCATACAGAAAATCCACGATGGCGTTGCGGTCGGCTGCGCCGACGGTAGCGCGGTTGGGGCCGGTGAAGACCCCGTCCCCGGTGCCGACGCCATGTGCATCGCCGTAGAACGGAATGCGCAACTCTACCTCCATGCCCGCCAGGCGCTGCACCACGGGGCGAAGCTGTGCTGCCGACGCCGCTAGAGACGTGCTCGACGCATCGTCGGCGCCTTCACCTGCGGGTAATACGGCCGCGCCCATGTCTGCGGCGCGCGCGCCCATTTCATCAGCTTCGCGTTCCAGCCCGGAATCGTCGTTGACCAGCGTGCCGGCCATTTGCATGGTCGGGTTTACCCGGCCCTGCATCTGCTGCACCACGTGCCAGGCCTCGTGCGCCACGTGGCGTTCCTGCCCTGGCGCGACGTGGATGGTGTTGCCCTCGGCGTAGGCGTGCGCCTGCAATTGCGCTGGAGCGGGTGAATTGTAATGCACCCGCACAGCATCGAGCGATTGGCCCGAAAGCCGTTCAACGCCGGCCTTCACGCCGTCTGGCAGGCCGGTACGATTGGGTGCGGCCTGGATGGTGTGCGTCACTTGGTGCTGCGCTGTCACGCATGCACTTGCGTCGGCCATGGCGACCAAGCTTTGCAATTGTGCCGTGGCAGGACGTCGGTCGACCATTTCGGCGCCTTCGAGATTTTGCGGCGCATGCAATGCATCCACAGGCGATGCTGCGGACCGGGCGTGCGGTTCGGCGGAGGCTGCCTGCCTGGTCAAATTCGACATGGGTGGAGAAGGAAATGCGTCTGGGGATCGATGATGCTGGCATGGCGCCAATTGCAGGACAACTGTCAGATTTGACAGTAGGACTACGCGCACGGCTCGCCGGCGACCGCCTGCGCGTTTATCGCCGTATGCGTCAAATGGGATAGAATTCTTCCTTGCCCTTCATCCGGCGCGCAATCCCAAGGGAGCAAACCGTTCATGCCTGTTTCACTCGACAATCTGCTGGTCATCGGCATTTCCTCGCGCGCCCTGTTCGACCTGGAAGCGGAGGAGGCGATTTTCCGTGAGCAGGGGTTGGATGCCTATCGCCGCCACCAGTTGGAAAACGAGAATGAGGTGCTGAAACCGGGCGGCGGTTTTGCGCTCGTGCGCGCCTTGCTGAAATTGAACAAGCTGGTCGACAGCAAGCGCCTGGTCGAGGTGGTGATCATGTCGCGCAATTCGTCGGAAACGTCGATGCGCATTTTCAATTCGATTCAGCACTATGGGCTCGACATCACGCGCGCAGCACTGTCGGGCGGCGCGTCCTTGACGCCTTACCTGGCTGCTTTCAATGTGAGCCTGTTCCTG
>DATBQE010000082.1:0-5874 GCA_036561005.1 Burkholderiaceae bacterium
ACTTCATTCTTGTTGCTGCTGGCACAGGTCGTCGACGAGAAGGAAATCGACTTGGTCGCTGTTGGTGCATCGAGGCACAGTTTGTTGCTCTGGTTGATCAACTGCGCAAGATTGGTTCCGACGGACGATACCTGGAACTGCTGTGTGGTCGCGCCGCTGCAGGTATCGAGTTCGACGAACGATCCCGAGCTGCTGCCTGTCGTGGTGACGCACAAACCGGTCGAGACATTCTTGAGCAGATAGACGTCAGTGCCCGAAGCGACAGGCATGAACTGGAATTTCTGCAGGTCGCTTGCGCCGCAGGCATTCAATTGAATATCCCAACTGCTGGCGACGGCTTCCGTGCAGGCGCCGTTCGCATTGGAAATGATCTGATTGATTGAGGTACTCACTTTGGCCGCTGCGCGCGCCACCGCCTCGATGGTCCGCCTGCCCTGCTCGTTTGCCTTGGCAGTCGCTTCCGGCACCGATGCGGACTGGCCGCCGCAGCCCGATAGCAATACGGCGCCGGAGCAGCTGAGCAAAAGTGCAGCGACGGGTTTCAATTTCCCGGCAAAGCGCTCGGTGTTGTTATCTCTCTTCATCATCTCATCCTTATCAAAGTGGTTTTACGCGCTTCGCATACATCATTACGGCAAAATCGCCGCAAACGGTGGATGTGCCGCGCGTTCCTGTATGGCTGGCAAGACTCCGAGTTCCAGTGCCAAGGCTGAACCGGCGATAACCGCTTTGCCTTGTGCGTGTTATGGGTACTGCAAAGAGCACAGTTTTAATTGAATATTTCGATTTCTTTCGAATAAATAAACAATTCAATAAAAACGAAATACAATGAAATAGTATTGCAGGGAAAATATCAAGTCAATTACTTTTCGAAAGAAATCGAAACTTTCGAAATATATTAACGAAAGGAAATTTTCAACCTATTGCAAAGCGCGTTTGCCGGCAATGCCAATGGCGAGGCACGAATGCCGAGCAACCCAAACACGGACGGACCGCAAGTACGGATGAGCCGATAAGAACAATGTCCCCTGCCACCGATGACAAAATCGGCATATCATAGCGATGGAAATTGCCGCACGACCGTGCGAAAAAATGCCGACGTGGCGACGAACAATAATTTGCCCGGCACGAGCAAACAAATTGGAGACATCAACAATGACCGACCACGCAGTTGAAACCGGCGCCGCCGACGCCACCACCGTGCACCGCATCTGTCCGCTCTGCGAAGCCTGCTGCGGCCTCGAATTGAAGATCAGCGGCGAAAGCGTCATCAGCATACGCGGGCACAAGGAAGATGTTTTCAGCCATGGCTATATCTGCCCCAAGGGTGCGTCGCTCAAGGACTTGCATGAAGACCCCGACCGCCTGCGCACGCCGCTGATCAAACGCGACGGCATATTCGTCGAAGCCACATGGGAAGAAGCTTTCGCCGAAATCGAGCGGCGCCTGCCACCTCTGCTAATGGAACTCGGACCGGATTCGGTTGCCACCGTCGTTGGGAATCCAACCTCGCACAAGTTTGGCTTGATGATGTATTTCCCCCGCCTGGCCAAGGCGCTCGGCACGCGCAACCTGTTTTCTGCATCGACACTCGACCAGATGCCCAAGCAACTCTCGGTTGGCCTGATGTTCGGCAACTGGCTGTCGGTGCCGGTACCCGATATTGAACGCAGCGACTTCCTCATCATCATCGGCGCCAATCCCATGGTATCGAACGGCAGCCTGTGGACCGTGCCCGATTTCCGCGGCAAGGCCAAGGCCATGCGCGCACGTGGCGGTCGCATCGTGGCAATCGATCCGCGCCGCAGCGAAACCGCCGCCGTGGCCGACGAGCACCTGTTCATCCGCCCCGGCGCCGACGTATTTCTGCTGCTCGGCATGGTGCATACCTTGTACGATGAAAAACTCGTTCGCATGGGTCGGCTGACCGAACACGTCAATGGGCTTGACGTGCTCGAAGCCGCCATTACCGAATTTAGCGCCGAGCGCATGGCAGAGCGTTGCGGCATCGCCGCCCCGGCCATCCGTGCCTTGGCGCGCGAACTGGCGCATACCGAGCGTGCGGCCCTGTACGGGCGCATCGGCACCTGCACGCAGGAATACGGCACGCTGTGCAGTTGGCTCATTGACGTGCTCAATGTCTTGACCGGCCACCTCGACCAGGAAGGCGGTGCCATGTTCCCCAAGGCCGCTGCGTTCGCGGTCAACACCCTAGGCAAACCGGGCACCGGGCGCGGTGTCATCACAGGCCGGCGCAAGAGTCGCGTTGCCGGTGCACCGGAAGTCATGGGCGAAATGCCGATCGGTTGCCTGGCCGAAGAAATCGAAACCGCGGGCGCAGGCCAGGTCAAGGCGCTGATCTCGATTGCCGCCAACCCGGTGCTGTCAGCTCCCAACGGCGAACGGCTTTCGGCAGCCCTCGACCAGCTCGACTTCATGGTCAGCATCGACATCTATCTCAACGAAACGACACGCCACGCCGATGTGATTCTGCCGGGTTCGTCGCCGCTTGAGGATCTGCACTTCGATTTGGTGTTCCAGCAGTTTTCGCACCGCAACCATGCGCGCTTCAGCGCGCCGGTTTTTGCACGCGCCGCCGAGCATCCGCCGGAATGGGAAATCCTGTCGCGCATCACAGCCATCGTCCAGGGCAAAGGCGCGCAGGTCGACGTCAAGCAACTCGATGACGAGCAATTTGCCGAGGAAGTCAGGCGTAGCGCCGGCCCACATGCAGATGCCATCATTGCTGGGTTGGCCGGTTTATCCGGTCCGGAGCGGCAGATCGATTTTGCCTTGCGCACCGGCCCCTATGGCGACATGTTCGGGCAAAAACCGGACGGCCTGAATCTGGCCAAGGTCAAGGCGGCAGTTGGCGGCATCGACCTCGGCGCGCTGCAGCCGCGCATTCCCGAAGTCTTGCGCACGGCCTCCGGCAAAATCGAACTCGCCCCGGCCATGCTGATTGACGATCTTGTGCGGCCTGCTGCGGATCTGAAGCGCGCGACACCTGATCTGGTTGTAATCGGCCGACGCCAGGTCCGCTCCGGAAACAGCTGGATGCACAATCTTCCGATTCTGGCGAAGGGCCCCTACCGCTGTACGGCACTGGTTCACGCCGACGACGCGCAGCGTTTGGGTCTCAGCGACGGCGCCATGGCACGCATCGCCAACGGGCCGCGCTCAATAGACGTACAGGTGGAAATCAGCGACGAGATGATGCCGGGCGTGGTCAGCGTGCCCCATGGCTGGGGCCATGCCATGCCGGATACCAAGATGTCGGTTGCGGCAGAGCGGCCGGGCGCCAACCTGAACGCCCTGCTCGATGAGGGGTTGCGCGATCCACTGTCGGGCAATTCCGTGTTGAGCGGTTTGCCCATCGAAATGCGTAGTATTGCGTAGGACCTGCTGACCGGCGTCGAGTAGGGTGGACGCCACCCTGCAAATTACCAACCGACGCCAGCAGGACTTCGCAATCCTTAGTGCCCGAAAAGCCCTTTCAGCACATTCAATGGCGTTGGCGTCTGGTCCTTCGGCTTGTCGGAATCGGGATTCGGATTATTCGTATTCCTGTCCCTGCCCTGATTCTGCATGCCGAGTATCGACATCGTCACCGATTTCAGCCTAACCTTGGCCGCCCATTGCGGTTCCCAGGTCTGCTTCGGGTTCTTCGGGCGTGCCGGATATGCCACATCCATTTCATTGCCGTAGGCGATCATGCGTATCATGCCGTGCTGGCCCAGCACCTCCTTGGGCACGGCGCATTGCGTCACAGTCGGTTGCAGCAATACCTTTTCCTTGAGCCAGGTATCGATCGAACCGTTCGGCTGGTAATCGATCAAACCCATGCCGAAATCGGGCAATTCGCTAGACGTCCAGATCACCATCTCGCCTTCGCCGCGCGTACCCATAGCGGAGAGGAAGTAGGCGCGCGCACTGCCAATAGCCTGCCAGTTGAGGATCGTGGACGTGTCGTCGTCATGATTGCTCAGGTCGATGGCCGGCATCAAGTCATGACCCGGATCGATGCTGACCTTGAACCCGTCGGGCACGCCATCGCCGGTGAAGGTGTGCTCGCCCACCAGCGAGGCATCTGGCGCGATCATGCGGCTGTCGGTCTTGTTCGGCCAGATCGGCTGGCCCGGCGTGGAATGCGTGCCCTTGGTGGTGGCATGGCGGCTTTGGAAAAATGCAGCGAAATCCTGCGGTTGGGCGTTTGCCATGTCGAGCACGCGCGGCTGCCCTTGGCGCACCGTACTGCTGCAACCCCAGTAGAGAAGAATCTTGCCCTTGGGCTGTTTGAATTCCGGTGCCGGCTCTTCTTCCTCGTGTGGCTGCGCCTTTACCACCGGTGGCGGTGGTGTTCCTTCGGGGCTAACGAGTGCCAAGGTCGGCGCCAGCTTGCTGCCGTCAGGCACCGCCTGGGTAGCCGTTTGCAGCGATGGATTATTGTGCGTCATCAGCGTCACATCCATCCAGCGCCCGGCACCGCCCATCATCATCATGCGCGTATTGCCGAACGTGTTGCCGCCATTGGCGTCCTTGCCACCGCCGAATAAGCTGCCCAGCATGGCACCGGGCCCGCCGCGCATGGCGCCCATGTTAGGCATATTGCTCGATACGGTAGACAGGTCAATCCAGACCTGGGCGACAGGCGGCTTGCTGGGCTGCTGCTCCGCAGCGTCCGAAACGAAAACCAGTGAACCTGCGACTGCCATCACAATCATTTTTTTTGAAATCATGACGATGCCTCCCGGAAAGTTGACCACATGATAGCAGCATAGAATTCACTTCAACCAAAGTGTTGGTTAAATGGCACGGGCAACGTGCGCCCGCATACCAAGTAAAATGACATCTACCTTCAAACACCGCATTCCGGCCCAGGAAAAATCATGGATACGATTTCCGAACATAAGAAAAACCACGTATGGCGCAAGATAGTCTGGCATACCGACACCGACGTGCGCCCATTGGGGCCACACCATTTTGCGGAAGTATATTGCTGCGAGGAAACCAACGGTTACACCGTCTGGTACGTGCGCCGTTTGGCGCGCGAAGACAATCTCGGCGATCCGAATGGGGAGAATGGCGATTACCTGCTGTCTTACTTTGCCAAGAGCAAGCGCGACGAGGCGATTGAGCATGCGGTGCTGATTGCTAATAGCGACAAGTCGGTAGATGCGGTGTTGAAAGGGTTGGATGTAATGAGCAAATCGGCGCAAAAAATCTGAACTGGCGTGACGGTCACTCCATAACGTGAAGCAAGTCCAATCGATAGGATTTACATGCGACGTCTCATTCTAATGCTATTGTTTTTCTCGATTTCTTCGGCAAATGCAACTTCAATGGCCCCGCCACCACTCGATGAATTGGTTGATTTCTCAAGTGACATCGCAGTCGCGAAAATTGTGACTTTTGTGGGGTATAGGGCGAACGGCGAATTGGTCACTCGCGGCGACCTTACCACTGGATGTTGCTACCATAACTCCATTAGTGCAGTCGTGCTGGTTAGCGAGCGCCTGGTAGGTAATCACCTAAAAGTGGGAGCCAAGCTGGAGATAAAACTTTCGACAATCGCCAACATGACCTTGTCGGGGATGCAGGAGTTTTTCACCGGGCAGGATGTCATCATTTTTTTGAGAGATACGCCAAAGGGCCTAAACTCAATTTCAGATGGATTGACTTTTACAGACGAATTGCCGTCGGTCAAAAAACTGATCTCCCAACGAAACGTGCAATGAATCAAATCATCCCAGCAAATGTCTAGGATGGGAAGGTGCGTTGCTTATCCAACCCACCCATTAACGCTTATGCCACCACGTCAACTCTGCCACAACGGCGCCTCATCCATCAACGCCACCTGCTCGCGCAATTCCA